>NZ_JBQGUZ010000009.1:0-121680 GCF_052078135.1 Acinetobacter lwoffii | reverse complement strand
GATGGAACCACACATGATGTTAAAGTTGCACCTGATTTAATATCAACATTAGATTTAAAAGAGACAAAAGTGGTATGTGCAGATAAAGGCTATGATTCAGAACCACTGCGTGAACAGATCAGGAAAACAGGGACTAAAGCGAATATACCAAAGAAAACAAATAGCCAATCGAACAATGACCATATGGACTGGTATTTATATAAAATCAGGCATTTAGTTGAAAATATGTTTTGTAGATTAAAGCAATTTAGAGGAATAGCTACTCGATATGACAAGCTCAAAAGAAATTATCAAAGTTCTGTTGCTTTAGCCTGTATATTTTTATGGCTACCTTTATAGGGTTAATTATGAACAGTAAATGTCAACAGACCCTAAATCAATTTACTTTGCAACAAAGCTTATAAAATTTGTAATTGTTAAGTTAAAGATGGATTGAATTTTCTTTTTATGGAGAATCATGTTCAGCTTTTATACAGAGCCATGAAAGAGAATATTGAAAGATAGGATGACTTTAGAGCATATAAAATGATCATTTTTATGATATGAAATACTTAATTATTTACAGAAGATTTAAAGCGTCGATTATTTTAGATTGGTCACGGATTCACTGAATTTTTTCCGACGCTTATATTCAAACATGTTCTGATCCGCTTGTGCGAGCGCTGCAAATAAACCATGACCAGGATGACGCATCGCCATACCAATCGCTGCGCCAATGTATGCTGCTGCAAAGGCATTAATTAAACGATCCACTAAACTTTCAGTACCCGTTTCATCATTTTCCACGCTAAGAATCACAAACTCATCACCACCCAAACGAGCAACAATATCATTGATCCGTACATTATCTCGTAATATTTGCGCTGCATTTTGAATCAGTTTGTCACCTTCATCATGACCTAAATTATCATTCACTTTTTTTAGGTCATTCAGGTCAATAAATAATACAGCGGCGGGATGACCATATTGCTTGCAACGCTCTTCTTCTGCTCGCAGCAGTTTTTCCCAAGCGCGACGATTATATAGCCCGGTCAATTCATCTTTACTGGCTTCTTCCTGCAATAATTCATGCTGTCTCATCTGCTCACTCTGACGTAATTCTGCCTGCAAGATCGAACTGAGTAATTGTCCCAACAACTCGACCAGTTGTATATCTTGCACAATAGCTTCTGATTTGGTTTCTGGATCAATCGCACAGAGCGTTCCAAACAAACTGCCATCTTCTTTAAGGAGTGGCTGACCAATATAAGATTTTATACAGACCTGCTGATTAATCGGCGCTGTGGCGTATAAAGGAATTTCTTCAGAGCGGGGGGCAATTCTCGGGGCCTTACCTGCGACCATATGAGAACAAAAAGAATCAGCCCACTGAAACACTTGACCGGGTCGTATATCATAACCATGATCTTCACTTTGCAGTACAATCCAGTCTTGGCCTTCTACCCGGGTGATCATCCATAAATTAAAGCCAAAATGCTGATGCAAAAACTTTAACACCGCCTCTCCAGCATCCTGAAAACTTTTGAAATTTATATTTTCCATTCGAGATTGCCTCTGCTGCAAACCTGTAAAAATATGCATGATATCAACTTAAGCTATTAAACTATTTTTCCAGTTTCAATAGAATATAAGAGTTCTAAATACAGCTATAAAACTATATATTTACAACATACCGTTGCTATAAGTTTTCATTTAAAAGTTCACAATAAAAAAGAGGCCTAAGCCTCTTTTCTTCAAGCCTGAAATCTATGCCTCAGTCGGATTAGTCAGTTCCGTCATTGGCCAACGTGGAGTTGTCGTCACAGCCAAGCCATCATGCTGTCCTGCTTTGAGACGCTGATAGCCCGCGAAAGCAATCATGGCACCATTGTCTGTACAGAGTGCAGGTTCAGCATAATAAACAGATGCACGAATCTTGGCTAAATCTGCTTCTAAACGCTCACGTAAACGCTTGTTGGCACTAACACCGCCCGCAATCACCAGACGTTTAAGCCCCGTTTGCTTCAGTGCTTTCACCGACTTTTTCACCAGAGTATCGACAATGGCTTCCTGAAAACTGGCAGCGATATCGGCATCGCGGTTTTCATCACCGAGTTTTTTCATTTGTACAGAAACTGCGGTTTTTAGACCACTGAATGAAAATTCTAAACCTTGATGCAGCATTGGTCGCGGGAATGCAAATGCATTTGGATCGCCCTGCTCTGCCAGTTTGGAAATATTCGGGCCACCCGGATACGGCAGACCCATCATCTTCGCGACTTTATCAAATGCTTCGCCTGCCGCATCATCAATGGATTCACCCAAGAGTTCATACTGGCCAATGCCATAAGCAGCCATGAGCTGAGAATGTCCACCCGATACCAACAATGCGACAAATGGAAACTCAGGCGGAGTTTCTGACAATAAAGGTGCCAGCATATGACCTTCCATATGATGCACACCAATTGCGGGTTTATTCAGCGCAAAGGCCAAAGTACGACCAAACAATGCACCGGTCATGAGTGCGCCCATCAGACCCGGGCCACGGGTATATGCGACTGCATCAATTTCTGATTTTTTCACGCCGCTCTGTTCAAGCAGCTCATTGATGAGTGGAATCAGTTTACGCACATGATCACGTGACGCCAGCTCTGGAACTACACCGCCATATTCTGCATGCAGTTTAATCTGGCTATAAAGCACCTGTCCGCGCAAACCCAACTCGCTGTCATACAGCGCAAGTCCTGTTTCATCACACGACGTTTCCAAGCCTAAAACGATCATTAAACTGCCTATAACCTGTATCAATTCTATTGCAGCAACTATTATAGACTTGTGGTATGAGATGTAAATGAGTAAAATACTGACCTTCACTTGTGATTGAGGGCAATTCAGCCCGAGATCTTACCCTAACTGATATGAGGATTCTTCATGCCACAAGTTAAATTGAAAGAAGGCGAACCAGTAGACGTAGCTATCCGTCGTTTCAAACGTTCATGCGAAAAAGCGGGTGTTCTTGCTGACGTACGTAAGCGTGAATTCTACGAGAAACCAACTCAAGAACGTAAGCGCAAAAAAGCTGCTGCTGTTAAACGCTACCAAAAGAAATTGGCGCGTGAATCAGTACGTACAACTCGCCTTTACTAAGATTAATTTGTGATTGATTGCCTGGAATAAATAATGACGACTTTAAAAGACCAAATCACGGATGTTTTGAAAGCAACAATGCGTGCCAAAGAAATGTCCAAGCTGACGGTCATTCGTAGTCTACAGGCAGCAATTAAGCAAATCGAAGTCGATGAGCGCAAAGAACTTGACGACGCTCAGGTTCTTGCGGTCATTGAAAAACAAATTAAACAACGTAAAGAATCGGTTAAAGCCTTTGCAGGCGCTGGCCGAGATGATTTAGCTAGTAAGGAACAAGCCGAAATTGAGATTTTGTCTCAGTTTCTACCAGAAGCTATGACTGAGGAAGAACTTGATTCCATGATTGCGCAAGCTATTGCAGCGCAACAAGCTACTAGCATGAAAGATATGGGTAAGGTGATGAATTCTCTGCGTCCGCTCATAGCCGGGCGCGCCGATCCTGCACAAGTTTCCGCCAAAATCAAAGCGCAACTTGCTTAATCCATACTCTCTAGCATTTTCTCTTTAACGTTGAACTGCCTTTAATCAAAGACAGTTCCTGACGTATTCTCATTGCAAATTACAATCGACCTGATAACGCTTAAGTAATTGCATCTCTTTCGACGATTTCACTTCTACAATTACATCCCGTTTACTCATATTTTGAAACTGACGATCCAGATAAGGACGATTCTGGTCAGCGGCCTGATATAAACGATCAACATAACGTCCTACAATTCCACAAAATTTTGCATTCTGCTCAGGACTAAATCCCTGTTGCTGCGGATTTAAACCACTTAAAAACTGACGCGATTCCTTTTTATAATCCGCATTAATTCGTTCTATTGCTTCTACATATTCAACTGCACTCGCAGCAAAAACCCCATAACTCCACCCCAGTAGACACACGCCCAATAGTATTTTTTTCATATTATGCTTCAGTTTAATTCACGCTGATCTTTCAAAAATATTGTAGCCTGATTGAATATATTCTTGCTATATCATCCTGATACAAAAACTTAAAACCCAGTTCAGCTTTAAATCTTATATTGATGTGCCTGCTGCATCTGCTTCAGACGCTGGCGAATGGTGGACGATAAAGATTGATTATTCTTTACGCTACGCTGTGCATGTAATAATGATTTGATGGCAGTTTCTTCATATCCTGACCAATATTCTACTTCTGCACGATAGCGCAGCACATTAGCAGCCTTAATCGGCGAATCTGGCTCTGCATTGGCAGCCAGTTGCATTAGTCGCCAGCCACTGACATCCCGTGAATTGGCATTTAGAAATCGCTGCACTAAAACTTTTGCTTTATCGGGTTGCTTGGCGCGAATCAGCACTTCTGCATATTTATAATTGAGCGCTCGATTTTCCGGCATGATCCGCGCTGCTGACGCTACACTTTCCAAAGCTGCATCAAGCTGGTTCTGAGCTAAATAAATATCAGTCTGGAATAAAACCTGTAAAGGATGCATCTGGTTATGCTTTTTTGCTCGATCTAAAGTGGCCTGCGCGGCCTGGAAATCACTTTGCTGTATTCGATAGGCAGTTAAGGCAAGCTGGCCTGCAAAATTATTTTGCTGGTCCATCAGGATAAGCTGCTCTGCATTGGTCTGACCAGACAATACCCTGCTATACCACTTGATAATGTCAAAGTCTTGGTCATTGAGACTGCGTTTCACCGCAGGAAGCTGGTTGGCACGTAAACGTGCTTCACTCATACGCTCGGTGGTGAGTGGATGAGTGAACCAGAAATCCGGCAGAAAGCTTAAGCGGCTGGTCGAGCGATGCATGACCTCAAAGAAATCTGCCATACTATGCGGGTTATAACCGGAACGATACATATATTGCATACCAATCCGGTCTGCCTCACGCTCCTGATTACGGCTATAGGTAAGCTGTTTATCCAGAAGTGCTGCCTGTGAACCTATCATGACCGCTGTGCCGACATCACCATCTGCCTGAGAAGCGACCAAAGCACCGACAAGAATTCCGGCTAACGCCAGTAAACCTTGCCCTTTAAAGGCATCCTGAGAGCGACTGTAATGACGTTGTGTGACATGTGCAATTTCATGTGCCATGACTCCTGCCACTTCATCCATGTTTCGGGCTGAATTAATCAGACCAGCATTAAGTGCAAAAAGACCACCTGGTACAGCAAAGGCATTAATTTGCGGGTCATTAATAACCAGCAAACCGATCGGCTGTTGCAATTGAGTCTGACTCAGGATATGAGAAAATACTGAAAGCAGCTGATCTTCAAGCCATGGATTTTGCAGGACCGGCATTTGTTTATGCACTTCACGATAGACTTTTTCACCGATCATTTTTTCTTTTTGTTGATCGAGTAAGCCGACGCCTGTACCAATATCAGGCACAGAAAATTGTACATTTACTTGATTAAAATCATGGTTAGAGCCGTGCCCTGCTACCATATACAGACTTAAGCCACACGCCAGCGCCAATCGTTTCAATGAAAAATCTCTAATCCTGCCGATCTAATTTATCTTGAATATAGCATTGAACAATGAGCAGAGACGCAAGAAAATGTTATTTTTTAATACCATTTAAACGACGAATCAGATGCATTTTAAAATTCCGGATTGACCACATAACGGGGCACTCGTCCTTCCAAGGCATCAACAAGATTCTGATAAGCCAGTTCTGCCATTTTTTTACGGGTGGCTGCAGTGGCCGAACCCACATGTGGCAATGTAACCACATTATCCAACTGGAATAATTCCGATTCCTTTAACGGCTCTTTCTGATACACATCCAGACCGGCAGCAAAAACCTGCTTGGCTTTTAAAGCTGAAATTAATGCCTGTTCATCAATGACCGAGCCACGTGAAATATTGACCAATACTGCATGGGATTGCATTTTAGCCAATTCCGCTGTCGCAATCAGCGCCTTAGAATCCGCATTCAAATCTACTGCAACGACCACAAAGTCAGAACGCTGTAACAGTTCCTCAAGCTGGCAATATTTCGCATTCAACCCTTGAGCAAGTTCTGGTTTTTCCCGGCGATTATAATACAGAATATTCATGTTAAAACCGTAAAAACCACGACGTGCGATTGCCGCCCCAATATGACCGAGACCAATAATTCCGAGGGTTTTTCCAAAAATATCCATACCAAATTGTGCTTCGCCCACGGTACGCTGCCATTGTCCCTGCTTGGTCCATTGATCCAGGTAAGCCACTTTGCGTGCTGCTGACATCAGTAAAGTGAAAGCCAGGTCAGCAGTGGTTTCAGTCAGTACATGCGGCGTATGACTGAGATAAATTTTCTTTTCATTTAAATAATCCAGTTCATAGTTGTCATAACCGACACTGACACTGGAGATAATTTTTAACCGGGTGGCACTGGCCAGATTATCGCGATTCAACAAGCGCCCTGCGCCAATCATGCCATCAGCATCCTGAACCTGCTGCAAAAGCTGTTGATTCACATCGCCTAGCTTCGGTTGTATATAACTAACCTGATAATTTTGTTCCAGCTTGTTTTGAATATCAGTATCAATTTGACTAAATACAACCACTTTTTGTTTCATCTATTTTTATTCCACAACAAGATTATTCCAGACTGGCAGTCCTATTTTGCATAAACTGCCATAAACGTTTTTTTAGAATCGGCTGATCCAGCATTTCTTGTAAAGATGCCAACTGGATCATTTTCGTATTTGATATATGCGCTACAGGCCCGAGGAAAATAATATTTTTCTCTGCACTCATTCCATCCAGAAAACCCTGAATATAGGATTCTACACCACGTCCATCCTGAACATTGGCCCAGGGAAATGGCCAGTTCAGCTCATGAAACTCACCTGGGACTGCACGCTGGATATTGCCCCATAAATTCTGGGTGTCTTCGGTCATTGCAGTTGCATCAATCACGATACTGCAATGTGCCAGACTTAAAGCCTGCAAACTGAATGGCGGGATTTGTACGATTTCACGCTGTTCCTGAACAGGTGCAATGTGAGTCGGTGCCGCAGGTGGTATATCAACCTTAAGCGTAACAATTGGCTCTGGCTCAGGAATCGGTAGATCAGCCAACGCCTCTACGGAAGCAGGCTGTAGTAAGACGATATCGGTGTGAAATTCAGGTGCAGCCTGATCACGCCAGACCGAAACCTGGTGCGGCTGACATGCGCTGTCCCTAGGAATCCAGAGATCGATTCCTAATGTTGCCAGTATGTCACGCTGATGCCCAATCATCTTTTCATCATCACCAATTTCAGGCTGAACATTTTAGCCGGATTGCCTGTGCTTTGCCGAACTTTTTCAGCTTTTCTTTTTTATCCTGATGGATTCTAGTACAAAGTTTAGCTGTCTGCTAAAAACCGTGCTTTTAATACACAATTAAACCATTCCTGCTGTTATAACAGATTCCGGCTAAAGCTGCGCGTTCTCATTTATTTTCTACAGAATGGTTAAACTGTTCTTCTTTAACATTTGCTGAACGACCTGTTCTGCCTCAAAACCCAAGCGCCAATACAACAGCTCCATCACGTCCAACTCATCCTGTGTCACGATACGATCACTCCACAAACAGGCCTCTGCAATACCTAAAATACTGAGGCGATCACGCAATAACAGCCCCGCAATATCATTCAGGATTTCTGCTAGATCAATCGGCTCATCAGAAATTTCATTATATAAGTCCAGTTCCTGAGCGGTCAGAATCCGGTTTAAAATTCGCTCCCGAACCTCAAGCTGGTTGCCGCTATTAATCTGCTGTACATGCAGCAAGGCGTCAATCAAACGTACAATCTGTGGCTTGACCTCATCGAGTGCGGTAGGCGTATGTGCAGGAAGCAAATTAAGTTCGTATTTCACACATTCCAGTAATAATGCATCCAACAGGCCAATTTCGCCATCTTCCTGAATGATCCGTGCCAGCTTCATCAAAAACTGCCGTGCTACAGTTGTCGGCATGCCACCAATATTCTTGCAGGCTTGCTGAAAAATCGAAATATGCACCCGCCCGTCCAGATTGAGCAATGAATCTACAATGGCACGGCTGACTTCAGCCTCAGTCGGAATAAATTCACGATATTGACGAATCATTAAAATGGCGACCATCACTTCACGAGAACCGGTTGCCGTTTGTAATGCACGCTCAATCAGTTCCGGACGTGGCATCTTGAGCCGAAGTTCCGGATTCAGTGGTTTGATCGCATCTTTAATCGCAAAACTGATCGGAGACAGCCGCAATAATGGCAAAGGTTGTGGCGAGCTCCAGCTCATTGCAGTTTCAGGCACCACTTCTTCCAAAGAACGGAACAAACTAAACAAAGGCTGATTTTTGAGTTTTTTCAGGTTTTCAAGCTGTAAGTCCTGAATCAAGGCAGGATTTAATTCATAAATCCGTTGATTAATATTGGGATGAATATTCAACCAGTTTTGTGGGCTCAAGGAATTAGCAAAGCACATATGTGAAATGGATTCAGCATATTCACTATAAATCTGGGATCCAGAATGATGCACATGAATTCTGAGTAAAGTCTGAATATTGGCATCATTTTGAATCAGGCGTCGGGTCTTTCGATCATTTTTATAGGTCCGACCACCCAGTGAAATATATTTAATAAAACGGGAAATCAATACGCCCAAACTACCAATCAGCCAGATCACCGCACCGACTGCAACATAGAAAGTTTCAAACTTGTTTTCACGGGGACTACCCGCTCGATAAAAACCGGACTTGGCAATCTTACTGCCATACTGACTAAACGTGGTTAAACTGCTATACAGAATTTTCAGGCGGGTATTTTCCGCAGCTTCACCTGAGAGGATTTTATTGAATTCATGGCTGAGCAAGCCATACAGCTCGACTTTATCGAGTGTTTGTATCGCACCCCAAGTCAGGATAATTGCGGTATCCCGCGGACTAAATCCTGCCGTCAGTGCATTAACACCAACTTCATCGGGCAGCACATACACCGCCGGAACGTCAATCAGAAAAGTCTCTGCCAACTGTTGGTTAATGTGCAATGCAGCACTTTCTTCGGGAATACTGTCCATCGGACTCAACCGACGCGCACCCAACTGCTTCGCCAGTGAATAACCACCATTCCGAAAAATATAAAACTCGTAGATGACCGAGATCATCATGGCACATAATAGCAAAGCAATCAGGTAAGGACTCAGCGCATGCCAGAAGATTGACTGGCTAGGATCAGTATAAAAAACAAAGAGACCAACAACGGTATTAATAATAAAAATAGTCAACAGAATTGCAATCAGGCAAAAACTTACAGGCAGTACTATATTTTTGTTTTTTATAAAATCGTATCCTACGTTTCGCAATGCAGAATCCTAAAATGATGATTTTCAATGGGCTCATCATAAAACAAAAAAGCGGGAAATTCCCGCTTTTTCATGATGATTTTAACTACTTAGACTTCGCGTACGCCAGTCAAATCCACTGAAGCTGCATCAATATTGACATCAATATAATTGCTTTCTTTCATGGCACTGTCACTACGTTTTTGCTGAAGATCATCCAGATATTGCGCATCAATACCGCCCGAAACATAGATGCCATCAAAGACTGAACAATCAAAGTCTTTGACATCCGGTACTTTGGTGGTTCTTACCGCATCTTTCAAATCTTCCAGATCTTGGAAAATCAGACGGTCAGCACCAATAATTTCACGGATTTCTTCTACGCTACGTTCCGATGCAATCAGCTCAGATTTCGCCGGCATATCAATACCGTAAACGTTTGGATATTTCACCATCGGTGCTGCAGACGCAAAGAATACTTTTTTCGCGCCAGAATCACGAGCCATCTGGATAATTTCATTACAGGTCGTACCACGGACAATCGAGTCATCCACCAACAGTACGTTTTTACCTTTAAACTCAAGCTCAACCGGGTTGAGTTTCTGACGTACCGATTTTTTACGCAGCTGCTGTCCCGGCATAATAAAGGTACGGCCGATATAGCGGTTTTTCATGAAACCTTCACGGAATTTCACACCCAGCATATTGGCAAGTTCTAGCGCTGAAGTACGTGAAGTATCCGGAATCGGAATCACCACATCAATATCATGCTCTTCACCCCACTCACGCAGAATTTTTTGCGCCAGTTTCTCACCCATTTTTAAACGTGCTTTATACACCGAGATTCCATCAATAATGGCATCTGGACGGGCAAAATAAACGTATTCAAAAATACAAGGACGGTATTCAGCATTCACTGCACATTGCTTGGTGAAGAAGTTACCTTCTAAATCAATAAATACCGCTTCACCAGGCAGAATATCACGCTCAACTTTAAAGCCCAGCGCAGTAATCGCAACAGACTCTGAAGCAATGATATACTCCATGCCCTGCTCAGTTTCACGTGAACCGTAGATCAGTGGACGAATACCGTTCGGATCGCGGAAGCCCACTAGCCCCTGACCGGTAATCATCGCCACCACACCATAAGCGCCTTTGCAACGCTCATGCACACGCGTCACCGCATGGAAAATATCTTCCGACGTCGGTACCAATTTGCCATGTTTTTGCAATTCATGCGCAAACACGTTTAACAGGACTTCCGAATCAGAATCGGTGTTCATATGACGCAAGTCAGTTTTGAACAGGTCATCATGAATTTCTTCGGCATTCGTCAGGTTACCATTATGTGCCAAGGTAATCCCGTACGGCGAGTTCACATAAAACGGCTGTGCTTCAGCACTGCTCGATGAACCGGCTGTTGGATAACGCACATGACCAATACCGTAATTTCCTTTCAAAGCACGCATATGACGGGTATGGAATACATCACGCACCATGCCATTGTCTTTGCGCAGGAATAAACGTCCTTCATCACATGTCACGATCCCAGCTGCATCTTGTCCACGATGTTGTAACATCGTTAATGCATCAAACAACATTTGGTTAACGGGTGATTTACCAGCTATACCAACTACTCCACACATAGCAACCTCGCAGACAAGCTAGGATTAATAAAAAGGATTATTTGTAGACTCATCTGAAGCTCCAGACTTGGACGATGTTTCAGATGATGAAGCTGAAGGTTTCGGTGCCCCTTCAGACTTGATATGTTGTAGTGCGCCATTCGCGGCTTCTTTCGACATTTGAGTCGCCCAAGGCGCATAAGGCAATAAGGCTTGAATAAACTTGGACTGTTTCCAGTGCGGTGAGCTCTCTACCCAAGGGCCGATACCCTGCATGGTAATCAGGACAATCAGCAAACCTTTCAGGCTACCAAAGACACCACCGGCCAGACGGTTGAGAGGACCCAGTTTAAGACTCTTTAAAATACGGTTCAACAGTGCAGTAACGATCCAGGTCAGAACTACAATTAGCAGGACGATAAAAGCGAAGGCCGCAATCTTTTGTACAACTGGATCTGTACTCAGAGCAACCATAGACGGCGCAAGTAGCGTTGAATATTTTGCCGCAACAATCAGGGCAAAGATCCATCCCACTAAGTTCGCAAAGGCTTTAATAAATCCTTGACGCAAACCGTTGAGCCCTCCAATGAGCAAGATAATCAGTAGAAAGATATCAATGGCATTCATAGGATTTAAAGTGCGTCTACACAATCTTTTACAAGTTTAGGTCCGGTATAGATGAGGCCACTATAAACTTGTACAAGGCTGGCGCCTGCCTGTTTCTTGGCAACAGCATCTGCACCTGAAAGAATACCACCCACACCAATCAATGGAATTTGTCCTTTTAATACCGCAGCAAATGCAGCCAGACATGCGGTACTTTTCTCAAATACTGGCGCGCCAGACAAACCGCCCGCTTCCTCTGCATGCTCCAGACCCTCTACCCCTTCACGTGACAGTGTGGTATTGGTCACGATCAGACCATCGATCTTGAATTGCAATAACTGTTTGGCAATAAAGGCAATATCGCTGTTATCCAGATCAGGCGCCACTTTGAGTACCAAAGGTACATAATGCTGGTATTCCTGAGCCAATTCAAGCTGACGCTTCTTCAATATTTCCAGCAGTTCGGTGAGTGCATCACCACTTTGCAGGCTGCGCAGGTTTTTGGTATTGGGAGAAGAAATGTTGACGGTAATATAAGAAGCGTAATTATAGACTTTTTCTAAACAGATGAGGTAATCATCTACTGCTTTTTCTACCGGAGTATCAGCGTTTTTACCGATATTAATACCGAGAATGCCTTTAAATTTGGCCGCTTTGACATTTTCAACCAGCTGATCCACGCCATCATTATTAAAGCCCATACGGTTAATAATGGCTTTGGCCTGTGGCAAACGGAATAAACGCGGATGAGGATTGCCGGCTTGCGGTCGCGGGGTAATGGTACCAATTTCAATAAAACCAAAACCTTGACCGGCAAGGGCGTCAATATAGGCACCATTTTTGTCCAAACCTGCCGCAAGACCTACCGGATTGGGAAATTCGATTCCCATACAGGTCACAGGTTTCGCAGCAACGTTTTGACGCATCAAGCCCATTTTATGGGATGATTTCAATAGTGATAATGTCAGCTCATGTGCACGCTCTGGTGCTAAAGAAAACAACAAAGGGCGGGCTAGAGAATACAACATATCCAGAAAAGTCTACTGCTTTTTAAGTCGGCATATTATAGGCATAGGCTGACAAAAAAACCATGCTTTGCAAATCTTTATTTTTACCGTTTATTGTATGGTCGCCGTTAATTTAATCTGTCCTGCCTCATTATTTAGTTCCATTTTCTCGATACTTAGCCCCATTTGTGCCAGCTGAGTCAGGAAATTTGCCAGTACTGCATAATTTTCATGCATGACCGCCAATTGAATTTTTCCTTCCATTTGCTGGGAAGCCACCGACAATCCTTGCTGCTGTGCGACTCGCTGTACTTTCTCCGCTGCATCCAGTTGGGTGTCCCCAGCCGGTTTCATGGTTACTGCATTACTTTGCATCCAAACAATGGTATCTTTCAGCTGATTTAAGCGTTTTTGCTGGGTATCTGCCGCCTGATGCATATACCAGAGTGTAGAACCGACTGCCGCCACAATCACAAAAACAGTGGTAAAAATCACCATTACCCGTTCACGTACCGACAAGCTGTCCAGATAATCACTCAGTTTTTCAAAAGACTGATCCATACGATTTTGTAGCGCTTCAATGCCTTTCATTATTGAATCCTCACCAGTCCGATCGCAGCTGTTCCGCTGGCCTGAATATTCCCCAGCTCCACCTTAAAACCTTGCTGGCTCAATTGCGTGGTCAGTGCATTTAACGTTTCTGATGAATTAGCCTTAAGCTCCATACTTAGCACAGAAGTATCATAATTTACCCGTTGTGCCACAATCTGATTTTGCATCAAGACAGGCCCCACCCGACTAATAAGCTGTAATGCATGCGTATCTGCAATCTGGCTTTGACGCAACTGCCCTTCAAACTGACTTTTGATATTCTGCTCAGTGACCGGATAATTTTGTCCAAACCAGTATTTAAACTGGTCAATGGCTTGCGCGGCAGTCTGATTCGCCACTTTTTTATATTGATACCAGCGCACAGCATCATAACTAAACTGCAATACTAAAATACCCAGAAAAACCGCCGCGCAGGCTTTCCAGTAGCCGGAAATAGCGCCATTGGATTTTGCTTTAGGCAAGACATTAAACGAATGCTGTTTCGGTTTTTTTAGTACAGGAATTCCATATTGGAAAGACTCCAGTTGCTCCTGAGTGACCAGTGCTTCAAGACTACGCAACTGCTCCTGATTCAGATTGCTCACCTTATAGCTGAGATCCTTGGGCTGATAATCCAGATAAAGGCTTAGATCATCCAGCGACTGGCCGATATATTCCGACTCGCGCACCAGCAAACGTCCACCGATTTGCGCAATCACACGCTGATTGGCATCAGGAACAGGCAGCACCAAAAAGTCCGGTAACAAAGCTGCCAGCTTGACTGGGATCAAGTTTAGCGCGTGTTGCAAGGTCTCAAGCGTTGAATTCGCAATCCCCATAATGCTGATCTGATCCGGCTGCTGAAAATGATGCAGCACTTTCATGGCATCTACCGGCAGCACCACGTATTCTTCAAGCAAATATTTAATGCCATTATTACCCATTTTCTTATATTGGCTCTTGGGCAAGGTCTGCTGCAAAATTTGCACATGACGGCTAGGAAAAAACACCACCGCCTCTTCGCCATGATGAGCCTGTATATCCTGAATCAGCTGCTCAAGTGTGTGCGCAGTGTTCCAGAACTCCCCAGTTGACCATTGCCAAACCCCATTGGCTTCAGGCATCCATAAATACAACATCGATTGTGTTCTGCCGTTTTAATTAATTTTTTATAGTGTAGGAATAAAGCTTTTTATCTGTGTGGATAAGCCAGGTGCAATCACCGCCTGATCATAAATACGTGCTTCTGCCAATGCATAGGGATGAAAAGATTCAGTCAGCAGAATGGAAGACATATGGGCCACGACGTTCATATGACACACTACTGCAATCGACTCATAAGGCAGTTGCGACAACCATTCTACTGCGACTTTGGCATCATCATCTGGTTTGATGGTATTACAGATCACCACCGGCACATCTTTAAAATACTGCTGCAAATGTGCCAGAGTTTCCTGCGCACGCAATAACGGACTGACCACAAAGACTTCAGGCTTAATCAGATCCTTTAAGAACTGTGAAGTCTGCTCAGCCTGTTGATGACCACGCTCCGTTAAAGGTCGCTTGGTGTCATTACCATTGACCGGTGGTGCGGCCTCGCCATGTCGAACTAAAGTCAGTTGCATTTGATTTCCTTATATTCTTTTGCCTGCATGATAAGCAGCGAATATGACAATTCGCAGACAGTCCCTGTGTTATAGATCAGACTTGATGATGTGGCAAGACAAATTCAACATCACTGCGATGACCGTTTTTCATCAATGACAATGCAATATTGAGTGGCGGCGCACCTTCAAAAATCACATCATACAAGGCCGAGGTAATCGGCATATACACATCGAGCTCTTCCGAACGTGCCTTGACCTGTACAATGGTATTAATCCCTTCTGCCGTTTGCCCCAACTCAGTCGTTGCCTGCTCCAAGGTTTTACCTTTACCAAGCGCATAACCCACCTGATAATTACGGCTAAGAGGGCTGCTACAGGTAGCGAACAAATCACCCACACCTGAAAGCCCAAGAAAGGTCAGCGGATTAGCACCGAGTTTTACTGCAAAACGGCTCATTTCGGCCAAAGCACGGGTCAGGATCATACTCTTGGTATTTTCACCCACGTTATACGCAGCAGCCATGCCCATCGCGACAGCATAGATATTTTTTAATGCGCCCCCGAGTTCTACCCCATGCACATCATCACTGGCGAATACGCGGAACAAGGCACTATGTAAGGCTTGTTGTACGGCATAACGCACCAGCTCGGACTGGCTGGCAATCACGGTTCCTGCTGGCTGTCCTGCCACAATTTCTTTGGCCAGATTCGGTCCTGATAACACACCATAAGGCACTTCAGGCAACACTTCACGAATAATATCGCTCATGAAACTAAAGGTTTTGGCTTCAATACCCTTGGTCAGCGAGATCACGGCTTGCGACGTAATAAAAGGTTTGATTTGCTGCAAGACATCCCGAAAGGAATGACTCGGAATAGCGACTAAAATAATATCGCGATCACGCACAGCCTGTTCCAGATCTGACACCGCTAGCAGATTTTCTTCTAACTTAAAATCTGGCAAATAGCGTTTATTAATATGCGTGGCATTAATATCTGCCGCAACTGCTTCGTCACGAATCCAGATCATGGTATTGCAACCATTACGCACTGCAGTATTGGCCATTGCAGTACCAAAACTACCCCCACCCAATACTGTGACTCTTAAAGCTGTCTTATGATCAACTGCAACCGGTTCTACCAGTTTTGAGAAATTTAATTTTGACATCTTATTTTTTAATATCCTGTTATACCCTGCAAACTAGCTGTTCTGGTTCCAATAACTGACAAAATCACCGGTTTGAATCTCTGCGCGTGCTGGAATTGCTTTTGCTGCAGTGCCAATATAAATAATACCTGAGACCAGATCATCTTTTGAAATTCCCAATGCCTGCTTAAACAGGCCAGACTCGACTACAGCACCGCTACGCCACATGGTCGAGAAACCCTGAACCTGAAGTGACAACAGAAAATTCTGAATGGCTGCGCCTGAACTAAGGATTTGTTCAAAATGCGGAACTTTAGGATGATCCTGCAAACGCGTTAAGGCAAGCACCAATAAAGGCGCACGAAATGGATGATTCTTGACCCGCTCAATCTGCGCTGTTTCAGTTTCACCCAAATCGACGAGCGCCTGCGACAGCAACCCTCCAAAAGCTTCACGCTGATTATCTGGAACCACCACAAATGTGGTCGGCTTGAGCCGATGATGATCGGGTGCAGTTAATGCCGCCTGAAAGGCTTTTTCCAGTTGTTCTGCATTCGGTGCCGGTGCCAGCAGATGACCAATCGATTGCCGTTGGTGAATATTTTGATGAACGATGTCAATCGCAGATTCCGTCATTGCCTTGTATATCTACACTTAAAAAACCATACTCAAGATTAGCATATTCAAAGAAAAATACGCTAGAAACTTCATAGCGATTCAGCACGCTCATCACAATTTGAAGATAAAGTTGCTTGGTTTTTCAATCCTGTGCTGCTCTATTTTTCACCTAACTCACATAGAGCTATACCAAAAATTGCCAAACCTATACAACAGCTACAAAATCTGCGCTGCTTGCTGTGTTGAAATATTCAGCATCGTATTTACTTGAGATTTCATGATGAAAAAAACAATCGCTTTCAGCGGATTAGCTATTTCCGCATTACTGCTTACTGCCTGTGCATCAAATCCAACTGCATTGGCAGTGCAAAAGGAAAATAACCAGTATGAAGTGACCGGATTAGGTAAAAATCAACTGACTTCGAAAAACAACGCGATTACTGCGGCCAATAAAGCCTGTGGCTCTCGATCAACCCCAATTATTGTAGATGAAAAGACAGCTTATAACGGCGCTTTAAAAGGCGTGGTCGATGAACAAACAGGTCAGATGATTCAGGCAGCAGCTACTGTCCTTGGCAATATCGCAGGTACCAATACTGGTTTAAACCAGAATGACGACTATCAGACGGTGCTTACATTCCGCTGTCAGGCCAAATAAGCCAAACCATAGCGCAATAAAAAACCGCTCTTCAAGAGCGGTTTTTCTATGATCTGGATTAACAATAACCTTCCAGGCGGGTCAAAGGCAATTTTTGCCCAATGGCTTTTTCAATTTCCGGAAGATAGAACGCATCATCTTCGGACAAGAAACTGATACTTACACCTTGCGCACCGGCACGGCCTGTACGGCCAATACGATGCACATAATCATCCGACTGTTCCGGCAAGGTGAAGTTCACCACATGCGATACACCATCAACATGGATGCCACGACCTGCCACATCCGTTGCAATCATGATGTTATGTTTACCATTTTTGAACTGATCCAGCATTTTAAGGCGTTTGTCCTGAGCAATCTCGCCAGACAGCATCACTACTTTATAGCCATCACGTTTTAAATGGTCATAAAGTTTGCGCACCTGATCACGACGGTTGGCAAAAATCATGACTTTTTCAATCGGCTCATCACGCAAGATTTCTTGCAACAATTTATATTTGTCCGCCTTGGCGACCATATAAACCCGTTGCTCGACATCCGCATTGGTTTTCTTTTCCGGTTCAATTTCGACTGTGACCGGTTCAAATAACCATTGCTGCGCTAGATTCAGTACATCGTAACTAAAAGTAGCAGAGAACATTAGAGTCTGACGCTGCTCTTTACGCGGTGAGAAACGCACAATGCGCTTTACTGAAGGAATAAAGCCCATATCCAATAGGCGGTCAGCTTCATCAATAACCAAAAATTCAATCTGATCCAGCCAGACTTCTTTTTGTTCTACAAAATCGATCAAACGACCCGGTGTAGCCACCATAATATCGACAGGCGCTTTATTAAGCTGGTTCTTTTGCTTGTCAAAATCCACACCACCCAGCAAGGTCACCACATTGAGACCAGCATATTTCGCCAGATCCTGTGCATCACTTTCGATCTGTAACGCCAGTTCACGGGTCGGTGCCAAAATCAGCGCACGTGGCTCACCACGATAGCGTTGTTCCTGAATCGGATTATTTAACAGATCATTCATGATACTAATTAAAAAGGCAGCAGTTTTGCCTGTACCTGTCTGTGCACGGCCAATGGCATCATGTCCTGCCAGCGTGAATTTCAAAACCTTCTGCTGGATAGGCGTCATGGTGGTAAAGCCTAAAGCATCAATCGCTTTTTTTAGATTGGGATGTAAATTTAAGGTTTCAAAACCAGATGACATAAAGCGGTGCTCTAATTGGGTAATCACTAAGATAGGGATAGTATAAACAAAAAACGCCCCAAGTTATATTGGAGCGTTTTCTTTTTAGCTTAATCCGAAGATTAGTCTAATGGTTGAACTTCTTCAGCTTGAAAGCCTTTTTGGCCTTTAACAACACTGAATTCAACACGTTGGCCGTCACGAAGTGAACGGTGACCGTCACCTTGGATAGCACGGAAATGAACGAATACGTCATCGCCGCCGTTACGTTGAATAAAGCCGAAGCCTTTAGTATCGTTAAACCACTTAACTACGCCTTGTTCGCGAGCAGCTGTCATAAGTTAATCCTCATTGAAACTAAAAGAAGGACCACCCGGTGTTGCAAACAGCAGAGCAAACAAGTTTGAAAATATTATTTTTAAGCTTGTAATCATTCTGTAAAACTATCAACAAAATCCCGGTTACATCCATTTATGTAATAGGGTGAAAAACAATCACTTTGTTTATTCAAAGTCCCAAATACGCAACGAGCTTAACATGGGTTTATCACAATTAATAGATTTTTTTTAGCATGTTCTGTTTGATTTAGTTATTTTTTTCATGAAAATTGTCAAAAGACTTTATAAAGTCATTTAGATCTTCTTTTTCTTAAACCAGTTTGGTTCTGGCATCATATTTGCTACTATTTATAGCCTTTTCTGCTATCTAAATGAAACCGCAATGCTCGAAGATCCAGCGCAATTCAGCCTTATAGACGCTATGGGAAAACCGTGCCCGATGCCGCTATTAATGTTAAAGCGCGCACTAAAGGCCGGGAATCAGAAAACATTCCTGCTGAAATCATCTGATCCCAATAGCCAGACAGATGTCAGCCGCTATTGTCAGCTGCATCAGCTCAAGCTTGAATTTAAAAAAATTTCTGATACAGAGTTTCACTACTTAATTGAATCTTAAAAATTTTCAATTAAACTGTTGATTTTCACTTTCGTATACTTTTTTACATTTCTCTACCCAAATATCCATTATTTGCGGAGAGATTGGATTAAGATAAAACCTAGTTTAGGGTTATCCCGCACTTCAAGGAGAACACATGAGTGACAGCCGCAATCAGTTGATGCCCCTGTCATTATCGGCGCCAGGTGTCAACCTCGGTGCTTATATCAGCACTGTCAATCAGATTCCGATTTTAACGGCCGAACAAGAAAAAGAGTTGGCTGAACGCTATTACTATGACCAAGATTTAGATGCAGCGAAAATGCTGGTCATGTCGCACTTGCGTTTTGTAGTACATATTGCGCGTAGTTATGCCGGTTATGGTCTACCACAAGGTGACCTGATTCAGGAAGGCAACCTGGGTCTGATGAAAGCTGTGAAACGTTTTGACCCGAATATGGGCGTACGTCTGGTGTCATTTGCCGTGCACTGGATCAAGGCGGAAATTCACGAATATGTGATCCGTAACTGGCGTATTGTGAAAATCGCCACCACTAAAGCGCAACGTAAACTGTTCTTTAATCTGCGCAGCCTGAAGAAATCATCGAAAAAGTTGACGCTCGCAGAAGCACAGTCTATTGCCAATGATTTAAATGTCACACCAGAACAAGTACTGGAAATGGAAGGCCGTCTGACGGCGTATGATGCGGCTTTTGATGCTTCAAGCGATGACGACGATGAAGGTTCAACCCATGTGGCACCAGCATTATATCTTGAAGATAACCGTTATGACCCGGCTCGTCTGATTGAAAATGAAGACTATGAGGAGCAAAGCACCTCTGCTCTGCACGAAGCCATGGATCAGCTAGATGATCGTTCACGTAATATCTTGCAACGCCGTTGGCTAGATGACGAGAAATCGACCCTGCATGAACTGGCAGCCGAATATAATGTTTCTGCGGAACGTATTCGTCAGCTGGAAAAAAATGCCATGGAAAAAATTAAAGTGGCGATGTCATCGAATTAACACCAAATTCCGTTACTGATTTACCTCGAAAAAGCCTTCTTTGATGAAGGCTTTTTTATGTCCGCATTTTGAATTTATGCTAAGGTTGAGCGCAAACTTTATCAGGAAGATCAATTCAAATGTGGATTGCGATTTCAGCACTTAATTTGGCATTTGCAGTTATGCTCGGTGCTTTTGGTGCACATGGTTTAAAAGCACGTGCAACTGAAGCACAGCTCGGCTGGTGGCAAACGGCAACGGATTATTTTTTCTATCATGCCTTAGGACTACTAATTCTTTCTTTACTGGCGAAAGTCATCCCTGCATTGCCCATTCAATGGAGCTTCGGTCTGATTCAGGTCGGCATTTTACTGTTTTCTGGCTCACTGTATATCATGGCCTTAGGATTACCCCGCGGTTTAGGGGTTATTACACCTATTGGCGGTGCTTTAATGATTGCCGGATGGTTAATTCTGGCCTGGAATGCTTTAAAATACGCCAGATAAGTCTGAACAACACTTAATCATGGAGGGTTGCTAGAATGATGATTTATATCAATGGCGAACAACAGGAAACTCACTGCAAGAATCTGCTGGAACTGATTCAGAGTATGGCGCTTGAGGGTAAGCGTTTTGCAGTTGAAGTCAATGAAATGATTATTCCTAAAAGCAGATTGGGCGATACGCCAATTTGCGATACAGACAAAATAGAAATTATTCACGCGGTCGGTGGCGGCTAATACTCGGGACAATTATGCAAGATTTATTACAGATTGGTTCACGCCAATTCCAGTCACGCCTTTTGGTAGGCACGGGCAAATACAAAGATTTAAATGAAACCCAGCAGGCCATTGAAACCAGTGGTGCAGAGATTGTCACTGTCGCTATTCGCCGTGTCAATATTGGCCAAGATCCTGACCAGCCGAACCTGCTGTCAGTCATTCCTCCGGAAAAATATACCATTTTGCCGAATACCGCAGGTTGCTTCGATGCCAATAGTGCCGTCCGCACCTGTATGCTGGCGCGTGAGTTGCTCGATGGCCACAATCTGGTCAAACTTGAAGTTTTGGGTGATGAAAAGACACTTTATCCAAACGTAACCGAAACACTGAAAGCTGCGCGCACCTTGATTGACGATGGCTTTGAGATCATGGTTTATACCTCGGATGATCCGATCGTGGCGCAAGAGCTGGAAAGCATGGGCTGTGTTGCGATTATGCCATTGGGTAGCCTGATTGGTTCTGGTCTGGGCATTCTGAATCCACATACCCTGTCAATCATCAAGGAAAATGCCAAAGTTCCTGTCCTAGTCGATGCCGGTGTCGGTACAGCGAGTGATGCCGCGATTGCGATGGAACTGGGTTGTGATGGTGTACTCATGAATACAGCGATTGCAGCTGCACAAAATCCGGTATTAATGGCATCTGCGATGAAAAAAGCCGTTGAAGCAGGCCGAGAAGCTTTTCTTGCAGGCCGTATGCCGCGCAAGCGTATGGCCAATGCCAGCTCACCGGAAACCGGCTATTTCTTTAAATAAATTTTCATGAACAAAAATAAAGGACTCAATTGAGTCCTTTATTTTTGTTTTTAGTTAAGGAATCAGACCTTCATCACGCATAGCAATCTGTACAGACTGACGTTCTGCCACTTTATTACGGATATGAATAATATTTTTATATGGACTCAAATCATGCTCAATCTGGTTCGACCAGTTGGTCAAGACAAATAGATAGGCATCCGCAGGCCCAAAGTTATCATCCACCAGATAATCATTGTCCGATTCACCGATAGCTTTATCGATATAACTCAATAGTCGATCAATCTCTGCATAGGCTTTTTTCTTTTCATCTTCGGATAACTTGCCACCGAAGAACACCGCATAGGCATCATGTAGTTCAGAGTTCAGATAACCTAACCATTCCAGCACTTTGGCACGTCCCATGCCCGATGGTGGAATCAGATCTTGTTTTGGATCGTGTTGAGCTAGAAAAGGTAAAATGGCTACATTTTCTGTCAGGATCAGGCCAGGGTTAATTTCTAATGCTGGTACATAACCTTTAGGATTAACTTCGTAATAATCCATACCTTTTTCTGTTTTATGTGTTTTTAAATCAACACGTTCCAAATCAAAATCGACATTAATTTCATTTAAAATAATATGTGCTGCCAGTGAGCAGGCACCTGGCGAATAGTAAAGCTTCATTTCTGATCCTTGTTATACACTTCTCAATGTTTTAAATCGCTTCTGACAAACTTTCAAGTGATCAAACCTGTAAATTGCAAAAAAGCGTAACTGTCATTTCAGGGCAGTTACTCATTCAATATTCAGGATATTCCGGGCTTTTGCAAGTCAATCTTGTGTAGATTTTTATCTCTATCTGTTTAACATACACAGGTTTTCAAAATTTAGATGATATTTCGTGATTAGCCTGAAAAAAGAAGAATGGTTTTCCAATATCCGCACAGATGTATTGGCAGGTCTGGTGGTGGGACTTGCCCTGATTCCTGAATCAATTGCCTTCTCTGCCATTGCCGGTGTCGATCCGCAAGTCGGTTTATATGCCTCTTTCTGCATTGCAGTATCCATTGCCTTTTTTGGTGGCCGTCCTGCCATGATCTCTGCGGCTACAGGCGCAATGGCACTTTTGATGATTACCTTGGTAAAAGAACATGGTTTGCAATATCTGTTGGCTGCCACAATTCTGACCGGCATCATTCAGGTCATTGCGGGTTATTTTAAAGTCGCTAAATTAATGCGCTTTGTATCGCAGGCGGTGGTATACGGATTTTTGAATGCCTTGGCGATCCTGATATTTGTGGCACAAATCCCGGAAATTAACAGGATGGATAGCACCGGTTATCTGTTTATTGCGATTGGTCTGGCGATTATATATATGTTTCCTTATATCCCTAAAATCGGTAAAGCCATTCCCTCACCTTTGATCTGTATTATCGTACTTAGCGGTTTAGCTCTCTTCTTGGGTGCAGATATGCGTACCGTGAGCGATCTTGGACAATTCCCGGATACTTTGCCAGTATTCCTGATTCCAGAAATTCCACTCAATCTGGAAACCTTGCAAATTATCCTGCCTTATTCCTTTACCTTGGCGACTGTCGGTTTGCTGGAAAGCATGATGACCACTACGGTCATTGATGAAGTGACCGGAACTGAAGGTGACCGTCATCAGGAATGTCGTGGTCAGGGTATGGCCAATATTGTCAGCGGCTTTATGGGCGGGATGGCCGGTTGTGCCATGATCGGCCAGTCAATTATCAATGTGTCTTCAGGGGCACGTACCCGTTTATCGACTCTGGTCGCTGGCGTGTTTCTGCTGTGTCTCGTGGTTTTTTTGAAAGACTGGCTGGCTTATATCCCAATGGCAGCTCTAGTTGCGATCATGATTATGGTGGCATTTACCACCTTTCAATGGGGAGCAATCAAGCAATTCAGCAAACATCCGCTAGAATTTAATACCGTGATGATTGCCGTGATTATTGTCGTGCTTGCCACTCATAATCTGGCGCTTGGTGTATTTGTCGGCGTATTGCTCTCTGCCCTGTTTTTTATTAATAAACTGGAAAGAACCGTACATGTCTATACGCATTTGAATTCAGCTCATTCACGCAGCTACTTTATTTCTGGACAGATATTCTTTAGCAGTTCAGAGAAGTTCTATCAGTTCTTTGATTTTAAAGAGAAGCTTGAGCATGTCGAACTGGATCTGACCCATGCGCATATTTGGGACGTGACTTCGGTCAATATGCTGAATAACGTGATTCAGAAGTTTAAAGCCCAAGGTATAGATGTAAGGGTGATTGGTTTGAATGAAGCCAGCAGTACATTGATCGACCGTTTTAGTAGCTGATGAACGATGATTAATAAAAGAGCCTCAATTGGCTCTTTTATTTTATCTGGAAGATCTTGCCGATTTTTATGGAGAAATACCGAGAAAAGTTTGACTTGCTCGGCTCAGGACTTAAAATACCGCATTCTGAATTTTTAGATTTGCCAAAGTTATGTCGAACGATCAATTAGACCAGCAAGTCGTGGAGCTGGAAAACTTAAGCGAGCACCGTGAAATCGTGACGTTTATGCGCCGCTCAATGCCGCTGAATACCTCTCAACGTACTGCGCTTGAACAATATGGTCACTTAATTTTGGAATATCCAGTCGGTGATTTGCGTCAGCACTTTGAACATCCTGAACGTCCTTTGACTGTAGAAATTGGTTTTGGTATGGGCCGTTCACTGGTATTGATGGCCAAAGCTAATCCTGAACGTAACTTTGTCGGAATTGAAGTCCATGTACCTGGAATTGCGCAGTGCGTGTATGAAGCAGGTGTTGAAGGCCTAACGAACTTACGTGTGCTGGATGCTGATGCAATTCAGGTATTACGTGAAATGCCAGACAATAGTATTAATGCAGTTCAGTTATACTTCCCTGATCCATGGCAGAAAAAACGTCATTTTAAACGCCGCTTTGTTTCGCATGACCGTATGCCGCTGGTGGAGCAAAAGCTGGAGCTTGGCGGAACTTTCCATGCTGCAACGGACTGGGAACCGTATGCGGAATGGATGATAGAAGTATTGGAAGAACGTCCACGTCTGGAAAATCTGGCGGGCAAAGGCAATAGCTATCCTCGTCCGGAATGGCGTCCACAAACCAAGTTTGAACGTCGCGGGATTGAAGCAGGTCACAAGATTAATGATTTTATCTTTAAGAAAATTTCTTAATCTAAGACTCAAAAAAAGCGCTGATTATTCAGCGCTTTTTTATGGGAAAAATTTGGCTTTGAACCCTGCTTCGTAGATAAATTATCAGCTTCTTCATTTCTGATGACGCGTGAGAATCTGCTGGCTCAACAACTGATAGACATTTTGTAAATCTTCTCGCTGCATATTGGCTAACATCTGCTGATGCATATTCAAGATATTCTGATCACCACGCATCGCTGGGCCGGTCTGCATTTGTTTGGGATCATTCTGAGTGGCTTTATTGGCAGTTTCCAGCATTAAGGGATACAACAAACTGAAATCGACCTGTTGTACATCCACCACCTGCTTGGCCATGTCATAACAGTAATTGGCAAAATTACAGGCAAATACCGCTGCAAGATGCAAACTGAGACGTTGACTCGAACTATAAATATAAACACGATTGCTTAGGCTATTTGCCAGTTCTAATAATAGGATTTGGTCCTGTTCATTCACCGCTTCAATCAACAGTGGCGTCTGCTGCCAATCAATCTGGCGTTCGAGACTAAAGGTCTGTAAAGGATAAAATACGCCTGCACGCGCATGCACATTTTTCAGTAAATTGAGATGGGTGCTGCCAGAGGTATGTACGATCAGATTCTGCTGTAGATACGGATGAATCTGTTCAATGACGTTGGCAATCGACTGATCACTGACCGCGATAATGACCAGATCCACCTCATGATCCAGCTGTTGAGGCTGAGCGATGGCCTGAGCGTTGAATTGCTCAGCCAGTTGCTGTGATTTTTCTAGGGTTCGACTGTAGATCTGTACGATCTCATGTTGTGCTGAAAATACACGGGCAAGATGATATGCCACTCGCCCTGCCCCAATCATACTGATCCGCATCTTGTGCTGTTCCTGACTCATTGCGCACAGCATGCCAATAAATACAGATTGAGGCAATTGGCCTTGATGTTTTTGAATAGGCTTTAGAACTTTCGCAGGGTCAGAATCTGTTCACTTCGGCCAAAAGGTCCATGAACATCATGCAGAATCCCGCTAGTCAGACCGATACCATCTTCACCATATTGCTGCACCACTTCCAGTCCCAGCCATTTACCCTGCGGCAGACGGTGCATATGAATCTGCAGGTCCAGATTCGGAAATCCCCAACCGGAATTCGGGTCCTGACGTGGCACAATGCCATTGGCCGTATCGACCATACCGAGCAAACGACTAAAGTCTGTCGTCGGTTGACCTTCTACCATGTCCAGCGAATTTCTTAGCCAGACAATGCCCTTGCCTGCACGATGGTCAGCATGTGCCCGGGTTTCAATACTCTGGATATAACCGCCCGGCCAGCAGCGCATACCCTCCCAAACCGGTAAATATTCTGGACTTTCGATCGGAAAATCTTCCACTCCAGCAATGGCCGTGGTATTTGAAGTTAGCATTCTCCACGCGCGTGCCACGATACAGGTTTTACCATTGGCACACATTTCAGCTTCAACCAGTTCAATGGTTTTACCCGGACGGATCATGCGTGTGGTAATCGAAAATTCACCAAAGGCTATCAGGCCAAAAATATCCAGTCCGACCCGACCAATACGCATGTCAGCACGTGGCTGAAACTGTTCCAGTTCGACGCATAGAATACCGGTGGCTGGCGCCATGTGCTGCTCATGCGGATTCCACGCACCTTGTGCATGAATATTAGAACGGTAATAAGCCGTAGTACTGCCATCTGCATGCTGTTCGCGCTGAATAAAACTGTAATATGCCGACATTGTTTTAATACTTCCCTGAATATTCTCTTAAACTTTAGAATTTGCAAAAAGTTCTTTGATCTTTATTTTCTGAGCAAAAAGCCATGATAATTCATGATTTGACAATAAATTTTGCACTGTTTAAATCCGACTTTGGTTAAAAGTGCTGTAAAATTTTGCGCAGATAACAAGTGAAAATCCTGCTCCAAGCGTTCAATCATCTTGCTACTTTGCACCATGCTTAACCCTGTCTGCTGTGCCAGCTTCTGCATAATTTTGATGTCTTGCTGATCTTCGGGTTGCATCAGGTCATAGGTCAATGCAAGACCGTTGGTTTTAAGACACTGATGGATAGCCTGAAAAAATCCGTTTTTTTCGGAATTTGGAATGAAATGAGCCACCAGAATGGCCAATGCGGCATCGAAAGTATCCGGCTGATTCAAATCTTGAATCGTGCTTTGGATGAATTGCACCCTTTGTCGATCTATAGAATTCAGATTTTTACTAGCCTGTTTCAGCATGGCTGCTGATGGATCAATTGCAGTAAAGGTCCAGTCTGGATGTTGCTCTAATAAATACGACAATTCATAACCTGTTCCGCAACCCACTATTAATATATGTGCGGTTTCTGGGAGTTCAGTGCTGAGAATTGCTTCAATCTGCTGATGCACCAGTTCATAACCGGGAATCAGTTTACGGATATGATCGTCATAACTGGCGACCACGACTTCAATGTGAAAGTTTTTTGCCATATTTTACTCTGATTTTAGATGTTCAGTACATTCATGTATTTCTATTACCAGACCGTCGTGATCAGTAAATTCATTTACAGACATTTTAGAATCTTGCTAAATGTACAACCTCAAACTGCTAGATATATTGAACGTCCATTGCGCAGGTTTTTCGTTACTTTGACGGGGCAAAGTAACCAAACCCTTTTGTTTCACTGATATGGCATCCCTGCCATACAGTGAAACGGCGACATCCATGTCGCCGGGCTCTCTGATGAGTTGCTATTAATTGTTAGCTTTAGGATTAGTTCTAACGTAAAAAATAAAGTTTAAGCAATCTCTTTCAAGTTCAGCTCTTCACGCATAAATTCACGCAATTTGAACTTCTGCGCCTTCCCTGAAGCCGTCATTGGAAATTCCTGGAAGAAACGCACATAGCGCGGCACTTTATTGTGAGAAATATGCTCCTTACAATACTGACGGATGGTTTCTTCAGTACAAGGATCATTTTCATGCAGGATGATGCAGGCACAAAGTTCCTCACCATATTTATGGTCTGGCACCCCAATCACCTGTACATCTGAAACAGCCGGATGGGTATAAAGGAAATCTTCAATTTCTTTCGGGAACAGGTTTTCCCCTCCACGAATCACCACGTCCTTGATTCGGCCCTTGATTTTGACAAAGCCTTCATCATCCATTTCAGCGATATCACCGGTATGCATCCAGCGCGCCGCATCAATCACTTCCTGGGTTTTATCCTGATCTTCCCAATAACCGAGCATCACTGAATAACCACGTACACACAGCTCACCCAATTGGCCGCGTGGAACCACCTTGCCATTTTCATCGACAATTTTAACTTCCAGATGCGGATGTACCCGGCCAACCGTACTGACACGTTGCTCGACACTGTCTGCCGTTGAGCTTTGTGCACTGACGGGTGCGGTTTCAGTCATGCCATAACAAATCGTGATTTCAGACATATGCATCCGTTCAATCACGCGCTGCATAATTTCCTGCGGACATGGACTACCCGCCATAATCCCGGTACGCAGACTGGACAGATCAAACTCGTCAAACTGTTCATGTTCCAGCACCGCAATAAACATAGTCGGCACACCATAAGCCGCGGTACATCTTTCCTGCTGGATGGCTTTTAAGGTTTCCAGCGGATTAAACACGGCAGACGGATAGATCATGGCAGAGCCATGCGTAATACAGGCCAGATTGCCCATGACCATACCAAAACAGTGGAATAAAGGCACTGAAATACAGACACGGTCTTCTGGCCCTAAATGAATCGCTTCCCCGACAAAGTACCCGTTATTTAAAATATTATTATGGGTCAGCATGGTACCTTTCGGATTGCCCGTGGTACCCGAAGTAAACTGGATGTTAATGGTTTCATCAAACTGCAATTCACTGGAGATCTGTTGCAGTTGTTGCAGCTCTTGTTCGCCAGGCGAGCTCAGCAAATCCTGAAACCGGTGGATGCCGGTATGCTGCTGGTCATCAATTTTAATCACATGTTTTAAATGCGGCAGGCGCTCTGCATTAAGGAATTTATCTTCAGTTTCCTGCAATTCCGGCGCAATTTTAGTCAGAATTTCCTGATAGTCCGTCGTCTTGAACTGCGCTGCAATCACCAGTCCCTTACAGGAGACCTTGTTTAGCACATATTCAAGCTCGTTGCTTTTATAGGCCGGATTCAGGTTCACCAGAATAATGCCTGCCTTGAAAGCCGCAAACTGGGTAATGGTCCATTCCACACAGTTCGGCGACCAGATCGCCAGACGGTCACCTTTTTGCATACCCAGTTTCAGCAGCTGACAGGCAAAGGCATTGACCTGATCCTGTAGCTGCTGGTAACTGAGGCGTATGTCCTGATGCAGGCTCACCACTGCATCACGTTCTGCATACTGCTCGCAAGCCTGATCAAATTTTTCACCAATCGTCATGCCCAATAAAGGCTGGCTGCTGGTTCCATAGGCATAGCTTAACCGTACTTGTGTCATTGAATCGATCTCCTTGATTCTTTGTAATTCTGATTTTCAACTTTACTAATTGTTTTATGACCACGACGACCTTGTCTGTGTACCGGTTTTTTGTGTGTTTATGCTTGTAAATTTTCCTCCTGCCCACGTACTGCGTTGACACAAAAATCGGCAATCTGTTTGACAAAGTGATCCTTATACTTCTGATCAAACATGACATTTCGGGACGGATTTAAAGGTTCAATCACGACAAAGGTCATGGCACCAACCACACCTAATGCTGCCGTATTCAAATCTTCAAATTCGAATTCTCCATTGACCTTTCCTTCGGCCAGAATTTCCTTAATGCTCTGCTTAAGCAGCTGCTTACTGCGAAAACGCTCATGTTCCATTTCCGGATCAACCGGTTCGAACATCAGTGAATACGCCAATTGGGGGCTATTCATGGCACGCTTGACAAAAGTTGTAACAGATTTTTGCAATTTCAGTTTTGGCGATAAATCTGACTCGGCAATATGGTTCAGAATTCCGACTTCATGCTGAATCGCGGCCGACAAAACCTCAATTAAAATCTGGCTTTTGCTTTCGAAATATCGATAGACCAGCCCTGTAGAAACGCCTGCGCTTTCTGCAATCGCCTGAATCGATGCCTCCTTCAAGCCCCCTTGAATAATCAGTTCACGAGCAGATTCCAAAATCGACAGGCGATTTTGTTCCATTCGTTCCTGCATCAATGATGATCTTTTATAACTCATAAAATTAATCTCAACAAGATAAAATGAATTGTAAATCATTTTGTGAATATAGATTCACTTTTTTATTTTTTCGTTGTATGTTAAAACCACAAGCACAACAACAATGCTTTTTTGGACACAACAAATATAACCTCAGGATGGATGAAGAATGAATTTACAAAGCTTGGATTTCGGTTTGGATGAAACTCTAATAGCGCTTCGTGATTCAGTGGCCGCATTTTGCGCCAAAGAAATTACCCCGATTGCTCAACAGGTTGACCGTGACAACGAGTTCCCTGCTCACCTTTGGAAAAAATTTGGCGAGATGGGCCTGCTCGGGCTGACAGTCAGTGAGGAATATGGCGGTTCAAATTTTGGTTATCTGGCGCACATCATTGCCATGCAGGGAATTTCCCGTGCTTCTGCATCCATTGGGCTGTCCTATGGCGCACATTCTAACCTATGTGTAAACCAAATTAAGCGAAATGGTACTGAAGAACAGAAACAGCGTTATCTGCCTAAACTGATTTCAGGTGAATATGTCGGTGCCTTGGCAATGTCTGAACCGAATGCAGGCTCGGATGTGGTGAGCATGAAACTGAAAGCAGAAGACAAAGGCGATCACTACCTGTTGAATGGTTCAAAAATGTGGATCACCAATGGTGGCGATGCCGATGTTCTGGTGGTCTATGCAAAAACCGATTTGCAGGCCGGCGCCAAAGGCATGACCGCCTTTCTGGTTGAAAAAAATATGCCAGGTTTCAGTCATGGCACACATTTGGACAAACTGGGTATGCGCGGTTCAAACACTTATCCGCTGTTTTTTGACAATGTCGAAGTACCCAAAGAAAACGTCATGGGCGGCGTCGGTAATGGCACCAAGGTCTTGATGAGTGGTCTGGACTATGAGCGTGCTGTATTGAGTGCTGGCCCACTGGGGATTATGGATGCCTGTATGGATACCGTGATTCCATATATTCATGACCGTAAACAGTTTGGTCAGGCGCTGGGCGAATTCCAGTTAATGCAAGGCAAAATTGCCGACATGTATTCGACCTGGCTAGCCTGTAAGGCACTGGTTTATGCGGTCGGTGCTGAATGTGACAAAGCTGAGCATAGCCGTAGCCTGCGTAAAGATGCTGCCAGTGCCATTTTATATGCTGCTGAAAAAGCGACCTGGATGGCAGGAGAAACCATTCAGACTTTAGGTGGTAACGGTTATATCAACGAATTTGCTGCCGGCCGTTTATGGCGTGATGCCAAACTGTATGAAATTGGCGCCGGTACTTCAGAAATCCGCCGCATGCTGATTGGCCGTGAACTTTTCAACGAAACAGCCTAAACCTTAACACTTAGAATAAAACAAGGATGTTGGTCATGAATCAGTTATCGAGCAAAATCAATATACGTAGTGAAGAGTTTAAAACCAACCAGACTGCCATGCTGCAACTGGTGGATGACCTAAAACAGAAAGTTGAAAAAATTGCTTTGGGTGGTGGCGAAACTGCCCGTCAAAAACATCTGGACCGTGGCAAATTACTCCCCCGTGAACGGATTAATCACCTGATCGATCCAGGAACCGCTTTTCTGGAAATTGGTCAGCTGGCTGCCTATCAGGTGTATCAGGATGATGTTCCTGCCGCAGGTGTGGTCGCTGGTGTTGGTCAGGTCAACGGTGTGACCTGCATGATCATCGCCAATGATGCTACGGTGAAAGGCGGTACTTATTATCCATTAACAGTGAAAAAGCATTTACGTGCCCAGGAAATTGCCGAACAGAACCATCTGACTTGTATTTATCTGGTGGATTCAGGCGGTGCATATTTGCCTTTACAGGATGAAGTATTTCCAGACCGCGATCACTTCGGCCGTATTTTCTACAATCAGGCACGTATGTCGAGCCAAGGTATCGCCCAAATTGCAGTGGTGATGGGCAGCTGTACTGCAGGCGGTGCTTATGTGCCTGCCATGTCAGATGAAACCATTATTGTCCGCAATCAGGGCACCATTTTCCTAGGCGGCCCTCCTCTAGTTAAGGCAGCTACTGGTGAAGTGGTGTCCAGTGAGGATCTCGGTGGTGGTGATGTGCATACCCGTTTGTCTGGCGTGGCTGATCATCTGGCTGAAAACGATGAACATGCACTTGCGATTGCCCGCAACATCGTGGCCAACCTGAACAAAAAGCCAAACAAGACCGCAGATGAAATCGAAGCGCCGCTGTTTGACAGTTCGGAACTGTACGGCATTGTGCCGAGTGACGCGCGCAAGCCTTTTGATATCCGTGAAGTGATAGCGCGTATTGTCGATGGCTCACGTTTTGACGAGTTCAAGGCACGTTTCGGCACTACACTGGTGACCGGTTTTGCCAAGCTCTATGGCATGCCGGTCGGGATTATTGCCAATAATGGCATTCTATTTTCCGAGTCAGCCCAGAAAGGCGCACATTTTATTGAACTGTGTACCCAGCGCAATATTCCACTGATTTTTCTGCAAAACATTACCGGCTTTATGGTCGGTCGCCAGTATGAAAATGAAGGCATTGCCAAAAATGGTGCCAAGCTAGTGATGGCCGTCGCCAATGCCAATGTACCGAAACTGACTCTAGTGATTGGCGGTTCTTTTGGTGCCGGCAACTATGGTATGTGTGGTCGTGCTTATTCGCCACGCTTTATGTGGACCTGGCCAAACTCGCGTATTTCAGTGATGGGCGGTGAACAGGCCTCCAGCGTTTTGTCAACCTTAAAACGTGACCAGATTGAACAGAAAGGTGGTAGCTGGTCAGTAGAAGAAGAAGACCAGTTTAAACAGCCGATTCGTGACCAGTACGAACGCCAAGGCCATCCTTATTATGCATCTTCGCGTTTATGGGATGATGGTGTGATTGATCCAGCGCAATCGCGTGAAGTACTAGCCTTGAGTCTGGCTGCAGCCCTGAATGCGCCCATCCAGCCAACCAAATTCGGCGTGTTCCGCATGTAAGAGGTGACAAAATGACATATCAATTTTTACAGCTCGAACAGCAGAATCAGGTGGCAACGGTTTGGATTAACCGTGCTGAACTGCACAATGCCTTTAATACCCAAGTCATTGAAGAACTGCATGCTTGCTTCCAGTCTTTAAATAACCGTGATGATGTACGCGTGGTGATTCTGGCGGGTCGTGGCAAAAGCTTCTCGGCCGGTGCTGACCTGAACTGGATGAAACAGGCCGGTCAGGCATCACAGGCAGACAATGAGGCGGATGCGCTCAAACTGGCGAAAATGCTGCAAAGTCTGGCAACCTTGAAACAGCCGACCATTGCCCGGGTACATGGTATTGCGTTTGGCGGCGGCATGGGTCTGGCTTCGGCCTGTGATATTTGCGTGGCCAGTACCGATGCCAAGTTTGCGACGTCGGAAGTACGTTTAGGTCTGGCACCTTCGACCATCAGCCCGTATGTAATTCGTGCAATTGGTACACGTCAAGCTTCACGTTATTTCCTGACTGCCGAGCGGATTACTGCTGAACAGGCCAAAAGCATTGGTCTTGCGCATGAAGTCACTCTACCAGAACAGCTCGACAGCAAAATTGATGAAATTGTGGAAGCACTTTTACTGGGTGGTCCTGCCGCACAGAGCGCATCGAAACAGTTGATTCAACTGGTTGACCAACAGGTATTGACCGAAGATTTACTGCTTAAAACAGCACAGCATATTGCCCATATTCGCCAGGGAGATGAGGCGAAAAATGGACTGAATGCATTTTTAAACAAACAAAGCCCGGCTTGGATCAAGACCACGGCATAACAACGAGAAGGATCCTACAATGTTTGAGAAGATTTTAATTGCCAACCGTGGTGAAATTGCCTGCCGTGTCATTCGTACAGCGAAGAAATTAGGAATTGCCACCGTTGCCGTCTATTCCGATGCTGATGCGCAGGCACAACATGTCAAACTGGCCGATGAAGCGATCTATATTGGTGAATCACCAGCCGCACAAAGCTATTTGCAAATTGACCGTATTATTCAGGCAGCTAAAACGACCGGTGCTCAAGCCATCCATCCGGGTTATGGTTTCCTGTCTGAAAATGACCAGTTTGCCGAAGCATGCCAAGCCAATAACATCACTTTTATTGGTCCACCGGTAGCAGCCATTCTGGCAATGGGCCTGAAAGCGACCTCTAAAGCCTTGATGGAAAAAGCCGGTGTGCCTTTGACGCCGGGCTATCATGGTACCAATCAGGATGCTGATTTCCTGAAACAGCAGGCAGACAGTATTGGTTATCCGGTACTGATTAAAGCCAGTGCTGGCGGTGGCGGTAAAGGCATGCGTCTGGTGGAACGCAGTGAAGATTTCTTGAGTTCACTGGCATCATGTAAGAGTGAAGCACGTTCCAGCTTTGGTAATGAAGATGTGCTGATTGAACGCTATGTGATTCAGCCACGTCATATTGAAGTGCAGGTGTTTGGTGATACCCACGGCAATTATGTACATCTGTTCGAACGTGATTGCTCGGTACAGCGCCGTCACCAGAAAGTGCTGGAAGAAGCGCCTGCACCGAAAATGCCGGAAGACAAACTTGAGGCGATGCGTCAGGCGGCAATCGATGCTGCGCGTGCAGTGAACTATGTCGGTGCCGGTACAGTCGAGTTTATCGTGGAGCAAGACGGCACAGCTTACTTCATGGAAATGAACACCCGTCTTCAGGTTGAACATCCAGTGACGGAAATGATTACCGGACAGGATCTGGTGGAATGGCAACTGCGCGTGGCTTTTGGTGAACCTTTACCGAAGCAGCAGCATGAGTTGCAGATTCATGGACATGCACTCGAAGCCCGTGTTTATGCCGAAGAACCGGAAAAAGACTTTATTCCTGCGATTGGTCAGATCAGCTACCTGCATTATCCGGAGCAAAGTGACTGTGTACGTGTGGATAGCGGTATTGTCGAAGGCGATGAAATCAGCACCTATTATGATCCGATGATTGCCAAACTGATTGTCTGGGGCAAAAACCGTGAAGCAGCCCTAACCCAGATGCACCATGCACTGGGTCAGTTCCATGTTGATGGTCTGGGTAACAATATTGCTTTTCTAGATCGCCTGGTGCTGTGTGACTCGTTTAAAAATGCACATTTAGATACTGGCCTGATTCAGCGTGAAGAGGAATTCCTGCTCAAACCTTCTGCGGATATCAGTGCCGAACTGGTGGTCAGTGCCGCACTGATTGAGCTCCTGGCACGTCAAGCACAGAATCCCGCTCCAAGCAATCCGGTATGGCAGCAGCAAGCATTCTGGCGCCTAAACCAGCAAAATAGCCATACAGTGCAATTACAACGCAATGGCATCAACCTGAAAGTTCAGTTCCGCACTCAGGATCAAGGTTTTTTTGCCAGCTATAACGGTCAGCAGATTGAGATTCAAGGAAAACTCGTCGAGGCCCATACTTTAGCGTTACAACTGGCGGGTAAACAGCAAAAACTGGTTTTTAGCCAGACTGAGCAAGGCATTACCCTATTCCAGAATGGTCAAAGCTATAAGTTCAATTACCTGAAGTCTGATTTTAATAATCAGGATGAACAAGGCACGGAAAATAACCTGATCGCGCCAATGCCAGGCGTCATTACCCAGGTGCTCGTGGCAGCCAATGACAAAGTCAAAAAAGATGATGTGCTGATGACGCTGGAAGCCATGAAGATCGAATACTCGATTCGCGCACCGCATGACGGCATCATCGCAAGCTCATATTTCCAGAAGGGTGATCAGGTTAAAGCCGGTGATGAACTGGTCGAGTTCCAGCCGCTGGCGGAGGAAGTGGCATGACGAATTTTGTCAAAATCGTAGAAGTCGGGCCACGCGATGGCCTGCAAAATGAAAAAACACCTTTGACATTGGATGACCGGAAAAACCTGATTTTGGACCTGATGAAAACCGGTCTACAGTCCATCGAAGTCGGCTCCTGCGTTTCAGCCAAATGGGTACCGCAAATGGCAGACAGTGATGTGCTCTTTGCCAGCCTACCCCAAGATCCGAATATTCAGTTCAGTTTATTAACCCCAAACATGAAAGGTTTTGAATCGGCACTGGCTGTGGGTTGCAAGGAAGTGGCGGTATTTACTGCAGCTTCTGAAAGCTTTACCCGCAAAAACATCAACTGCTCGATTGATGAAAGCTTCGAGAAGTTTGCCGATATCATGGCAGCAGCCAAAGCCAATGATATTAAGGTACGTGGTTATGTCTCCTGCATGGTGGACTGTCCTTATGAAGGTGCTATTGATCCGAAACAGGTGGTCAAAGTCACCCAGCGTTTGCTGGAGATGGGCTGCTACGAAGTGTCATTGGGTGAAACCATTGGTACAGCAACACCGGATCGGGTGAAAAATGTCTGGGAGGCTTGTCTGGCTGAACTTGATGCCAAGGTTCTGGCTGGACATTTTCACAATACCTATGGCATGGCCATCGCCAATATTTACCAGTCTTTACTACAAGGCATTCGCGTATTTGATTCATCCATTGCTGGCCTAGGTGGCTGCCCTTATGCCAAAGGGGCTTCAGGCAATGTTTCAACTGAAGACCTGTATTACCTGCTCTCCAAGATGGGCTTTGAAACCGGTATTCAGCTGGATGCCCTGATGCAGGCCAGCCGTAATATCAGTGAAGTCTTGCAGCGCAACAATCCATCCAATTATGCCAATGCCTATTGGCAAAAAGCCTGTGCTTGAAAATAAACTTGCTTGAGCAAAATGCTCTTAAGCAAACCATAAGGATATAAGCAGCAGATTGAAGTCTGCTACAACAATAATAGAGGTGACAAGATGTCAAACAAGGTTTATGACAGCGCTCAATCCGCCTTAAAGGATGTGGTGCAAGATGGTCATACCCTGGCCGTTGGTGGTTTTGGCCTATGTGGTATTCCGGAAGCTTTGATCGCAGCTTTAAAAGAAACAGGTGCTAAGCAACTCACCTGTATTTCCAACAATGCCGGCGTAGACGGCTTCGGTCTGGGACTTCTGCTGGAAACCAAACAGATTAAAAAAATGATTTCCTCTTATGTCGGTGAAAATAAGGAATTCGAACGTCAATATTTAAATGGCGAACTGGAAGTTGAACTTACTCCACAAGGGACTTTGGCAGAAAAATTACGTGCTGGCGGTGCCGGTATTCCGGCTTTTTATACGGCGACGGGTGTCGGAACCGTGATTGCTGAAGGTAAGGATGAACGTGAATTTAAGGGCAAGAAATATATCCTGGAAGAGTCTTTAACTGCTGATGTCGCCTTGGTTAAAGCCTATAAGGCCGATAAAGCCGGTAACCTGATTTTCCGTAAAACCGCCCAGAACTTTAATCCGGTCTGTGCCATGGCGGGCAAAGTCACCATTGCTGAAGTTGAAGAAATTGTAGAGATTGGTGCGCTGGATCCAGATGAAATCCATCTTCCGGGAATTTATGTGAACCGGATAGTCGTGAATGCTCAACCGGAAAAACGTATTGAACAGATGACCTTAAAGGCGGAGGCTTGATCATGGCTTGGACACGTAATGAAATGGCGCAGCGCGCGGCACAAGAGCTTGAAGATGGTTTCTATGTCAATTTAGGGATTGGCCTGCCGACGCTAGTCGCAAATTATATTCCGGAAAATATCAATGTCTGGCTGCAATCGGAAAATGGTTTGCTGGGGATTGGTGAATTTCCAACCGAGGAAACTGTCGATGCCGACCTGATCAATGCCGGTAAACAGACGGTTACCGCGCGTAAAGGTGCTTCATTTTTCTCAAGTGCCGACTCATTTGCCATGATCCGTGGCGGTCATGTCAATATCGCCATTCTGGGTGCTATGGAAGTGTCTGAAACTGGTGATCTGGCCAACTGGATGATTCCGGGCAAAAAGGTCAAAGGCATGGGCGGTGCCATGGATCTGGTCGCGGGTGTACAAAAAGTCGTGGTCTTAATGGAACACTGCGCCAAAGATGGTACACCGAAGATTGTACCGCAATGTAGCTTGCCGCTGACCGGCCAGGCTGTGGTGAACCGGATTATTACCGACCTCGGTGTACTGGATGTTAGTCCTGATGGAATTCGACTGGTTGAACTGGCACCAGAGGTCAGTTTTGAAGAGATTCAAAAAGTCACGGGGGTAGCGCTACTACGTAATGCTGCCTGATCCAGCCAGCCCTTAAGAATAAAATTTCTTAAGGGCTTTTTTATATATAGCTGTTTCATTTCAAAATAATAATCGCAGAATAAATGGATTTTAATCATGCAAACTCAACAAAATATTTTGCAGCGCTTCGCCTTGCGCGTCAGCGACTGGTCTGAAAAATGGTTTCCGGATTCTTATATTTTTGCCCTGCTCGGCGTCATCATTGTGGCGATTGCCGCTATCGGAATTGGTGCACCGGCACAGGATGTCGCGATTTCCTTTGGTGACGGCTTCTGGAGCCTGATTCCCTTTACCTTGCAGATGTGCATGCTGATCGTGGTCGGTTATGTGGTTTCGGTGTCCAAGCCTGTCCAGCTTCTGATCCAGAAAATGGCGCGCCTGCCACATTCCGGTCGTGGTGCGATTGTCCTGGTCGCCACGGTCAGCCTGTTAATTTCTCTGATTAATTGGGCCATGAGTACTGTACTGACTGCACTCCTAGTGATTGCACTGGCACAGCGTAAAGAGCTTAACATGGATTACCGCGCTGCTGCGGCTGCCGCGATTATCGGGATGGGTGCGACCTGGGCACTGGGCATCAGTTCTTCAGCTGCACAGTTACAGGCCAATAAAAGCAGTCTGCCTGAACCGATTTATAATCTGACGGGCGTGATTCCATTTACCGAAACCATTTTCCTGCCGCAATCCATGATCATGACGGCGGTACTGATTGTAGCTTCAATTGCGATTGCTTACTGGTCAGCACCTAAAGGGTCTGACATTAAAACCATTGAGCACTTCCCGATTCAGATTGAAGAAGAAAAACCGGACGTATCTGCCGAAAAAAGACCGGGGGATTGGCTGGAAAATTCACCCATTTTAAGCATTCTGATTGTGATTCTGGGCGCAGTCTGGATGTTTAACGAATTTTCCAAAAGCAATCCGATTCTGGCCATTTCCAGCTTAAATACCTATAACTTTATCTTCCTGATTTTGGGCGTGGCCTTACACGGTACACCGCGAAATTTCCTGAATGCGGTATCCAAAGCCGTACCCGCCATTTCTGGGGTACTGATCCAGTTTCCACTGTATGGCAGTATTGCCTTTATGATGACCAATGCGCTAAACCCGGCCGATCTGTCATTGTCACATTACATTGCCGAGTTTTTCGTTTCGATTGCCTCGCAGGAAACCTTTGCCATCGTGATGGGACTCTATTCAGCGATTCTGGGCTTCTTTATTCCTTCTGGCGGTGGAAAATGGATTATCGAAGCACCCTATGTGATGCAGGCTGCACATGACTTGAAAGTGCATCTGGGCTGGTCAGTGCAGATTTATAATGCAGCAGAAGCCTTGCCGAATCTGATTAATCCATTCTTTATGTTGCCGATGCTGGGTATCCTGAAATTAAAAGCCAAAGATGTGATTGGATTTACGGTGACCCAGTTGATTTTCCATCTGCCTTTGGTACTGTTCCTGCTATGGTTCCTTGGTCGGACATTGACTTATAGCCCGCCGGTATTTTCTTAATTTAAGATAATAAAAAAGGACGAAGATTCGTCCTTTTTCATTTAGGCTGCTCTCTTAATTTCCTGTCTTCTCAACTACACCTTCATCATCTACTTCACGTACAATTCCCGTTTCGGTATTCACGACCTCAAAGGTCACGCGACGATTCTGAAACTGTCCGGCAGGTGTGGCATTGGGTTCAACCGGCTGATCCTCTCCCATGCCAACTGCCTGTAACTGTGCAGGATTGACCCCTTTTCCAACGAGATAACTGGTAATCGCTTGAGCTCGTTGCACAGACAGCACCTTATTTTCTGCTTCACTACCCTGAGCATCGGCATGTCCTGTAACCTTCAGAATGACATGCGGTGCTCGTTGCAATAATGCAGCAGCCTGATCCAGCACCAATTTATTGACCTCGGGAACTTCAGTCGATGCCGTATCAAAATTAATGATCTGTAAATTCAGTGCAGTCGCCACATCCAGCGCTTTAACATTATCGGTCTTGATACTGGCCAAGGCTTGTTCTGCCTCACTATTGGCGGTATTAATCACGTCACTTCTATTGAGCGGCTGCTGGGTCACCACTGTGACATTTTTGGCCAGACTACGAATTTGTGCTGCCAGACGCTCGGCCTCTGAATTGGTTGCTGCACGCACTGAAACCTGATTGCCAATCCAGTCAAGTGACACATTTGGCATTCCCTGCATTGTTCTCAAAACAGTCGGAATAGTATCTTGATCGGTGAATTCTGAATGATAAACCTCACTGCTCAGCGCACCACAACCAATATTATAATTAAAGATCTGTTTGATCTCATTTTGTAGAATTTCCATATACTGCGGATTATTCAGCTGTAATTGGCAACTGACAATTTCGCCATTGCTACCAGTACTCAATCGCAAGGATGCAGGCTGAGCTGCGGCAACTTCGCTCGTTGCCTGGGTATTTGAATCTTCAACACCATCCTGCATGCAGCTACGAACCAGAAACAGGATCAAACCCGCCAGGATCAGAAAAATAATAAACGGCCATAAAAAGCCGGTTTTTCTTTCTTCCTGAACAATGATGGTCTGCTCCGCCAATACAGGTTCCTGATTTAAATTCTGCCCTGCCAAGGGTGAAACTCCAAGCGCTGCCAGAATAGGGCCAGCCCAAAGGGGTAATGCGCGCTGAATCGAATCGGCGTGGGTTTCCAGCAAATGGCTAATCGCTTCCGGACTTGAAGCACCCGCTTCGGTCTGTAAAAAATTCATAGTCGGTACAATTGACCGGTTCAAGGTATGCTCTATTTCATCTTGCGGCGCGCTCTGATCCACTTGATCGAGAAACTGCTGCTTGAGTGCCGGGTTTGCATTGAATAATTCATGAATTTTTGGATTAAGTTGCTGACCAAGATTCTCGATCCAGGCGGGACGTGAACGCAATATACTTAAAAATATGGGATAGAATTGAGCCAAAGCTTGATCTTTGGCAAATAAATGCTCGGTTTCACCTTGAAGCACAATCGCCGTAACATCGCTTTTTAAGCGTTCTATAAAGTCTATATTCATAATCGTCACCATTCTTTTGATTTTTCTAATGTTTAATATTTAATCAGTGTAACGATCCCCATTTTTTTAAAATGTAAATAATTGTATGAATATCATAAAGTTTCACTATTTTTATTGAGTACTCATTTTACCAACACAAAATTTAAAAAATAAAAAAAGCCAGCCGAAGCTGACTTTTATAAAATTGGGATCACTTAAGCAGCAAAAGTTTGAACCACTTTACCCAGCACTTTTTGATTAATTAACGGGGTATTTTTACCTTGTGACACGATACTTTCTTTATTCAGGGTCCATTCCAGTTCCGGATCTAGCAACACCCAGCCTGATTCATTTATCCATCGATCTGCCATTTGTGCAACACGTGCCGGAGCTAAGGTCACTTTTTCCACCCATTCCAGTGGAGTCAACAATCCCTCACGAATCAGTTGCAGACCAAAAGGTACATAGGTATCAAAAGCAGTGAAACCTGGCTGCGTTTCAGCAAACGGCGCCATTTTCGCAGAGCTGCTTAGTGGTTCATGATGAGTACAAATCGCATCAATCACACCTGATTTTACACCCTGACGCAGTAATTCTTTGTCCTGTTCAGAACGAAGCGGTGGACGCACATGTGCCAGTGAATTAAATCCATCAATCAAATGATCAGTTAAATGTAACTGATGCATGGCCACATCACAGGTCACCGGTAAGCCTTTTTCCTTGGCAATACGGATCAATTCCACCGAAGCACCACAAGACAACAGACCAAAGTGTGCTCGTACTTTGGTTGATTCAATCATCAACAGATATTTGGCAATCGCCACGGTTTCAGCCAGTGCCGGAATCATCGGCAAGCCCTGACGTGATGCAATAAACCCTTCATGCACACAGCCGTCTTTGGCAATTTGTGGTTCTTCCGCATAGAACACCACCGTCAGGTCTAAGCCTGCAGCATATTCAAGGGTACGCAGTACCACATCATCATTGGCAAACGACGCACTGGCATTGGAGACGGCAGTACAACCGCCCTTTTTCAAGCCTGCCATATTTGCCGGTTGTTGACCATTTAAGCCTTGGGTTTGCGCACCAATCACTTGAAGATAGATCCCACCATCCAGCATGGCTTTTTCGACCAGACCGTGAATCAGCGCACCATTATCTTGTACGATTGGCTTTGAATCGGGTGGCGTAAATACGTGCAAAATGCCATTTTCACGTGCCGCTTTTCCTTCAGACTTAAGCGTACCGTGTTGCTGTTGACCCGGTTCACGTAAACGCGCACACAAATCGACCATGGTTGGCATTAACCATTTGCCTTGACCATCAATCGTTTCAGAGACGTCTGCTGTTTCTGCAACGAATTTTCCATTTTCCAGATACACGGTCTGGATAGAATTAGTGTTTTGGATTGGATCAAGAACACGGACATTTTCAATTTTTACAATAGTCATGACTTATTCCTTAACCCGCAATCGCTTCAATCAAACCTTGTTCTTGTAACTGGCCTTGCATCGATAAAGCCAACACCGCCATACGCACTGCAATGCCATTAGTCACCTGCTTCAAAATCACAGATTGCGGACCATCCGCAATACTTGAGTCGATTTCAACGCCGCGGTTCATTGGTCCCGGATGCATCACGATACAATCCGGTTTGGCCATGGCAAGACGTTCTTTATTCAAGCCATACATTTTGTAGAACTCAGCTTGCGAGGCCAGTGCCGGAGAATCAATCCGCTCGTTTTGAATACGTAAGGTAATGATTACGTCGCAGTCTTTGATGCCGTCTTCCATATTGTTAAATAGACGAACACCATCGCCATATTCTTCAAAACCCAATGGCAGCAAGGTATTCGGTGCAATCACCCGGATATCCTGGCAACCTAAAGTTTGCAAGGCAGCCACATCTGAACGCGCGACACGTGAATGCTTGATATCGCCAATAATGGCAATCGACATTTCTTCGAATTTTTTCTTGGTTTCGCGGCGAATGGTCAGCATGTCCAGCATCGCTTGAGTCGGATGCGCATGACGGCCATCACCGGCATTAATAATTGCCACCGTTGGGCAGACATCTTTGGCAATAAAATGCGCTGCCCCTGAAGATGAATGACGTACCACAAAAATATCGGCCGCCATGGCTTCCAGATTCCATAAGGTGTCACGCAGGGTTTCACCTTTGGAAGTACTCGAACGGGCAATATCGATATTGAGAACGTTGGCAGAAAGGCGCTTGGCAGCGGCTTCAAAGGTGGTGCGGGTACGGGTTGAATTTTCGAAGAACAGGTTCATCACCGTTTTGCCTTCGAGCAAATTATTGGTGATCAGCTGATTTTGGTCATTAAAAAAGGACTGTGCAGTGTCCAATATTTTTGTCAGGGTTTCTTTAGATAGACCTTCGATGGTCAAGAAGTGTTTTAGATTACCTTCTTTATTGAGTTGAATCTGGCTCGGTGTATGCAATGCCGCCAAGTGCATGAGAGATTCCTTATGCGTTAAGTCAACATATTATACAGAGATTGGCGAATTTTTATAGTTGGCCATGCTGCTACTTGTACAAAAAGCATCTGAACAATAAAAATAAAAAATCAGATTCCTTTGTATTTTTTCAATAAGATAATTTAACCCGATTTGCATCTTGCTGATTTTAAGTACAAAACCAACGGGCGCTTCAGTCTGGAACATTCACACCCATCTCAGGTTTAACGCAGTGCACCAATATAACGATGTGACACCTGTGCACGATAGATATCGTCTTCATCCGGTTCGACCGAGATCAGCCCTTCCTGCTGGATCGGGTGTGCAGATTCTGTTGGTGAATCTTGTGCTGTTTCAGAAATCTCCAGTACCATTTTGAGGCGCTGGATCAGATGATTCAAATCTGGATCCTGGGTTTGCTCTGCCAGTTGAATCACATGCCGGGCATAATCCAGGTTCTCTGCCAGATAAATTGCATCAATTACCCGACCGGAAACCCGTCGTAAACGTGCATAAATTAAAGTGGCCACTGAAAAAGCGTCATGGTTGCGTAACTGATTCTCTAACATCTTAACCCCCATTATAAAATTGAAAAATCAGGCAGCCATCGCTCCCCATCGACTGACCGCCTGATTTGCCATGTATAGAGCAAAATGCGTACCAGTTCCTCAATTTATAGTGTGAATATTATTTTTCTCTATCACATGCCACGGCCTTTCAGAGAATTTCAAAAGCTTTCAATATAAAAATACGGTAAACTTAGCGCAGTTTTTTATTTATCTTTTTTGGTCTCTCTATTATATGAATACCTCTCCACGTTTAAGCAATTATTGGGTCACCTGTGCCGATGGTCTGGAAACCTTATTAGAAGAAGAAATACAAGGCTTAGGTGTTCAGAATATTGAGCGTTTTCCGGGCCGTTTAACCTTTAAAGGTACACTGGAAAATGCTTATCGTATCTGCATGTGGTCACGTCTGGCTTCACGTGTCTTGATGCCGATCCACACGCATGAAATTGAATTTTCTCATGATGCCCGTGATGTGGCAGAAGAACTCTATGAAGGGGCTCTCAGCTTTGACTGGTCGCTGATTTTTGCACCACAAAGTACCTTTGCGATTCGTTTGCATGTCGAACGTGATATCAAGGTCAATACCCAGTTTGCGACTTTACGTGCCAAAGATGGTGTCGTAGATTCCTTTATGGAAGCCGTAGGCAAACGTCCAAGCATTGATACCAAACAGCCTGAAATTACCATGTATATTCTGGCAGGCAAGAAAGAACATACTTACTGCCTGGACCTGTCTGGCGACTCTTTGCATAAACGCGGTTATCGCCGCTTTATGACTGACGCCCCAATCAAGGAAAACCTGGCCGCTGCGATTCTGCAAAAAGGTGGTTTAAAAGCGTTAAATCCGGACATCATTGTCGATCCAATGTGTGGTTCAGGTACCTTTATTATTGAATCCCTAATGATTTTGACCGACCGTGCGCCTGGCCTGGTACGCCGTTTCGGTTTTAATGGCTGGAATGGTCATGACCATGAACTCTGGATGGGCATTAAAGCTGAAGCAGCTGAACGCCACCAAGCGGCAATGGAAAATCCATTACCGCAATTTTATGCCTTCGATGCAGATTGGGAAGCTGTAAAAGCGACACGTCAAAATATCATCGCGGCAGGTTTTGAAGCTGCTCTCGACAATATCATGATCGAAGAGCGTACTTTAAATGACTGGCCGGATTTTCAGGCTGAAGGCAAAAAAGTCTTCTTCGTGACCAACCCGCCTTATGGTGAGCGTCTCGGCGATAAAGCGCAAAACCGTTCTTTATACCTGGGTTTATCGGCTTTATTGCAAAAGAATTTCCCGAATCAAAAAGCGGCTGTGATTGCCTCCCAAGTGGAACAGGCCGATGTGCTGGCGTTCAATGATCCGCAAATCCTGCGTTTGATGAATGGTAAATTGCCGATCTATATCCGCTTCGGTACGGTTAAACCGGCCGCAGTGGTACGTCCATTCCTAGAAAGCTGGCAGCCTCAGCAGTTTGAACCGATTGAAGGTGCGATGGAGTTTGCCAACCGTCTGACCAAAAATATGCAAGCTCTAAAAAAATGGGCAGTCAAGGAACAGATCCATTGTTTACGTCTCTATGATGCAGATTTACCTGATTTTAACGTCGCAGTAGATCTGTATGGCGAGCGTTTGCATGTACAAGAATATGCGCCACCTAAAACTATTGATCCGGAAAAAGCCAAAAAACGTTTCAACCTGGCCTTACAGGCCATTCGTGCCGTGACCGGTTTGGGCCGTGATGCGATCTTTATCAAGACCCGTGCACGTCAGGAAGGTAAAAACCAGTACACCAAACAAAGTACAGCATCCAAGCGTTTTATCGTACAGGAAGGCAAGGCCAAGATTCTGGTCAACCTGACCGATTACCTGGATACCGGTCTTTTCCTGGATCACCGTCAAATGCGTTTACGTATTGCACGTGAAGCAAAAGGCAAACACTTCCTGAACCTGTACAGCTATACCTCAACGGCAAGTTTACATGCTGCTTTGGGTGGTGCTGCAAGTACAACCAGCGTCGATCTGTCGAATACTTATTTGAACTGGTCTAAAGAAAATTTTGTTCTGAACGGCTTAACCGTGGATCATGCGGATGAACAGCATCAGTTCTTTGCCTCTGACTGTTTCGAATGGCTAAAAGAAGGTCATGAGCAATATGAGCTGATCTTTATCGACCCACCAACCTTCTCAAACTCGAAGAAATTCTACGGGACCTTTGACGTACAGCGCGACCATTTGTCCCTGTTAAAACGTGCGATGAACCGCTTAACCACTGATGGTACCTTGTATTTCTCAAATAACTATCGTGGTTTTGAGATGGATGAAGAAATTCTGGCCTTCTTTGATGTTGAAGAAATTACCCAGGAAACCATTGGACCTGACTTCAAGCGGAATCAAAAGATTCACCGTGCCTGGAAAATCCGTCATCCGCAAGTGTAATTTGATGATGAATTAACTGTCTTTATCACGATTGATATCTTCTTTATTTTCCCTGAGCTGAGTTTTAAGCCATGCTTTAAAGCTCGCCGCAACAAGAATACAAAAGTGTTGCAATGCTCGAAGTTAAAAATAAGATTAAAAAAAACCCAGCCTAGGCTGGGTTTTTTGTTGCAAGGAGAAGCGGTTTAGTTAAGTTTCATTTTTTCAAAGATTAACTCACCTGCTTCAGCTTTCACCAGAATGGTATCGCCCGGCTGGAACTCTCCGCCCAGGATTTTCTGCGCCAGACCATTTTCAATACGCTGCTGGATTGCACGTTTCAGGGGGCGCGCACCATACAGTGGATCAAAGCCAGCATCGATTAACTGATCGAAAGCACTGTCATCTACCGACAAGCGCATATCACGTTCTGCCAGACGTTGACGTAAACGGTTCAACTGGATATCGGCAATACCGCGAATCTGGTCTTTTTCCAGCGCATGGAACACTACCAGTTCATCAATACGGTTAATAAATTCTGGACGGAAATGTTCCGATACCGCATTCATCACCACCGTACGGACTTCTTCTTTTGTGGCATTACCGCCCAATTCACGTACATCCTGCGAACCCAGGTTCGAAGTCATGACGATCACAGAGTTTTTAAAGTCCACTAGCCGGCCTTGCGAGTCAGTTAAACGGCCATCATCCAGTACCTGTAGCAAGATGTTAAATACGTCCGGATGCGCTTTTTCGACTTCATCAAACAAGATCACACTATACGGTTTACGACGTACGGCTTCAGTAAGCACCCCACCTTCTTCATAACCGACATAGCCCGGAGGCGCACCGACCAAACGGCTCACCGAATGTTTTTCCATAAATTCCGACATATCGATACGCACCATGGCATCGTCGCTGTCAAACAGGAAGTTCGCTAAGGCTTTGGTCAATTCTGTTTTACCCACACCCGTTGGTCCCAGGAACAGGAATGATCCACTTGGACGGTTCGGATCTGACAGACCGGCACGTGAACGGCGCACCGCATTAGACACCGCAACTACGGCTTCATCTTGCCCTACCACACGGTTATGCAGAAATTCTTCCATATGTAGAAGTTTGTCACGCTCGCCTTGCAGCATTTTCGCCACAGGAATTCCTGTGGCTGCACTGACCACTTCTGCGATTTCATTGTCGGTGACTTTGTTACGCAGCAATTTTGGCGTTGCACTTTCATCGGCTTTTTCAGCCAGCTCAAGCTGCTTTTGCAACTCTGGAATCACGCCATATTGCAAACGTGCTGCCTCGCCCAGATCACCTTCACGTTGCGCTTTTTCAAGTGCTGTACGCGCCTGATCCAGTTTGATCTGTACGTCTTTATTGCCTTCGACCAGCGCTTTATCTGCGCGCCAGACTTCTTCTAGGTCATGATACTCTTTTTCAACTGTGGCGATCTGATCAGACAAGTATTGAATCTCAGCTTTGGCACCTGAGTCTTCATCTTTTTTCACCGCTTCCAGCTGCATTTTTAACTGAATCAGACGGCGTTCCAGTTTATCCAGTGCTTCTGGTTTAGAATCGAGTTCCATTTTGATGCGCGATGCTGCTTCATCAATCAGGTCAATGGCTTTATCCGGTAATTGACGATCGGTAATATAACGATGCGACATTTTCGCCGCCGCAATAATCGCGGAATCCAGAATCTGTACCCCGTGATGGGTAGCATAGCGATCTTTCAAACCACGCAGAATCGCAATGGTATCTTCTACGCTTGGCTCATCGACAAGCACTTTCTGGAAACGACGTTCCAGTGCTGCATCTTTTTCAATATACTGACGATATTCATCCAGTGTGGTCGCACCGACGCAGCGCAGCTCGCCACGGGCCAGCGCAGGTTTCAGCATGTTACCGGCATCCATCGCGCCATCACCTTTACCGGCACCCACCAAGGTATGCAACTCGTCGATAAACAGGATGATTTCGCCTTCATGTTTGGCAATATCTTTCAGAACGGCTTTTAAGCGTTCTTCAAACTCACCACGGTATTTGGCACCGGCCAGCAAAGAACCCAGATCAAGTGATAAAACACGTTTACCTTTGAGTCCTTCAGGCACTTCACCATTGATAATCCGCTGCGCCAGACCTTCGACGATTGCGGTTTTACCGACCCCTGGCTCACCGATGAGTACCGGGTTATTTTTGGTACGGCGTGATAAGACCTGAATGGTACGGCGGATTTCATCATCACGGCCAATCACAGGATCAAGCTTGCCTGCCAACGCACGTTCAGTTAAATCAATGGTGTACTTATTCAGTGAATCACGCTGATCTTCATGATTATTGCTCATGACTTTTTCATCGCCTCGAAATTGATTAATCACTTGGCCTAAAGTCTCTGCCTTTACGCCAATACTATTTAATAAGGTTTTGGTATTTCCGGTTTCTGCCAGCGCCAACAGCACCCAATCCGTAGATAAAAACTCATCTCCGGCTTTTTGCGCAAAGCTGTCTGCCAGATGCAATACTTTTGCCGCTTCAGGACTGAGGTTGATATCTGCTGATGGATTGGTCAGGGTTGCCGCATTGCTCAATGCTGTTTGCAGCTTGGTTTGTAGCTCACGCAGATTAGCACCGGCCTGTTGCAGCAGGCTGACATTGGATGCTTCATCCATCAAGGTGGCCAAGATATGGATCCCATCAATGGAGGTATGATCCTTACTCATGGCCAGCGATTGTGCATCGGAAAGGGTTTGCTGCAGGCGATTGGTAAATTTTTCAAAACGCATTCTTGTTATTCCTCACAACAAATTTTCTACTTGATGGATATATGGGTGCACTTGATAAAATTTCAAATCATTTTTATATATTTTTCAAAAACTTAATATAAACATTTAGACAGTCTTTAATAATAATATTGGTGTAATCAAATCATATTTCAAGTGAGGTTAGAAGAATTTTTAAAGTGAAGATAAACAATTCATATTTTATTTAATTTACTCTGCTATTTTTCAGCTTAGTAGAGAATAGAGAGATATTTTTAGTACGGTTGCAACCTTCCTAGTAATCGCAATACTTCACTCAAACCATGTTCTGTTTGCATCAAGGATCTTGGCGTTTGATGATTCAAAAGCTTGTTAGGTGAATTGATAAAATGGCGCATCCAGCTCAAGTCTCCACCATGCAAGCTAAATAACTTTTGATAGATATTTACTAAAGCTATAGCTTTTTCGCCTGCTGTAGTATCTGGTTCTAATTCTTTTTCATTTATAACCAGAGATAATTCCGCCTCAGATAAACCCAGAATCAATGCAAGTTCGAATTCTTTCAGTTGCAACTGCTCAGCTAAGTTGAATACTGCTATAGCTAATACTTGGGATTTAGAAATACCTGTTTCACTATTCATTTTTATCAAATCATCTTGATGCGTCTTATTTCGATTATGCTGCTTTTATTGTTTTCCGGCCATGTTGTTTATCATCAAATTTAATTTCTCATAAAATTAAAACACCCTCGCTTGGAGGGTGCTTTAAAATAACAACACCATGATTATGGTGCCGGATTCGGTTGCTGACGGTGAATTGCCTCAATACCTTTCAGTATTTCCTCAGACAGATCAATTTCAAATGCCTGAATATTTTCTTTCAGCTGATCCAGATTGGTGGCACCAATAATCGTACTGGTCACAAAGAACTGCTGCTTGATAAAGGCCAAAGCCAATTGAGTGAGACTTAAGCCATGCTGTTCTGCCAGCTGGGCATATTGCTCGGTTGCCCATTCACTTTGCGGATTGCTATAGCGGCTAAAGCGGGAGAACAAGGTGACACGCGCATTGGCAGGACGTGCACCATGCCGGAATTTACCGGTCAAATAACCAAATGCTAAAGGTGAATACGCCAACAAACCTACATTTTCATATTGGGCAATTTCTGACATGCCGATTTCATAAGTGCGGTTCAGCAGGTTGTAAGGATTTTGTACACTGACGAATTTCGACAAACCTAACTTCTCTGCGAGGTGTAAGAACTTCATCATGCCCCACGGGGTTTCATTGGAAAGACCAATATAACGGATACGCCCTTTTTTAATTTCATCCTGTAAGGCGGTTAGGGTTTCTTCAAGATCTGTCACGGCACGGTCTTCTGCTGCTTCAGCATTGCCATAACCCAGCTTGCCAAAGAAATTGGTTGGGCGTTGCGGCCAGTGTAACTGATACAGATCAATATAATCCGTTTGTAGGCGTGACAATGACTGGTCAATGGCTGCTGAAATTTCATCGGCAACGAAACGGGTTTGACCATCCCGGATATGGCTACCACCTTGCGATGGTCCGGCAATTTTTGAGGCTAAAAAGAGTTTGTCACGGCCACCACGTGCAGCGATCCAGTTCCCGATAATACGCTCGGTAGCACCTTGCGTTTCAGGTTTTGGCGGTACCGGGTACATTTCCGCAGTATCCCAGAAATACAGTCCCTGATCTAAAGCATAATCCAGTTGCTGAAAAGCCTGTTCTTGCGTGTTCTGCTCACCAAAGGTCATGGTGCCCAAACAAATTTCTGGCAAAAGAATGCCGGTATCCGCCAACGGTCTGAATTGCATAAAAACATCCTGTGAATTTTATTCAGTGAATTGAGATCAAGTGGGCTATAGCCTATCGGAATTATAAGGGGAGCTTAAATCATCTTTTCTGAGAAGCTTGTTCTAAATTTTTATGTATTAAGTAATGACGCATAAAAAAGCAAATCCGAAGATTTGCTTTTTAATATCTGGATTATTCGTCTATGGCACCATCTGCAACTGCTTCAGACGCTTCTTCTAGTGAAGCATCAAAGATCAGGATGGCTTTACCATCGGTTTCGATCATGCCCTGCTCTTCTAGCGTTTTCAGTACGCGACCCACCATTTCACGGGAACAGCCAACAATGCGACCAATTTCCTGACGGGTAATACGAATCTGACGGCCATTCGGCAAAATCATCGCTTCTGGCTGTGAAGACAGGTCGATCAGGCAACGTGCAATCCGGCCTGAAACATCAATAAATGCCAGATCAGTGACTTTACGTGTGGTATTTTTCAAACGACGTACTAATTGAGCAAATACCGCATAGCTCAGATCAGGATATTGCTTGCTGATTTCGTGAAAGTTTTCATAGGTAATTTCGGCAATTTCACACACATCACGCGTACGAACTTCCGCAGTACGTTGTGGATTAACCTCGAATAGACCCATTTCCCCAAAGAAGTCACCCGCATTTAAATAAGCCACGACAATTTCACGATCATCATCTTCACGAAGAATGATGGATACAGACCCCTTCAAAATCAAATATAAAGATTTAGATTCTGATCCTGCATCAATGATCGTAGTACGTTTTGGATAACGATTAATATATGCACGTTTTAACAGTGCTTTCACGGATTCTGGTAATTGCCCCGGAGAAAGCGCATCTGTGCTCAATTGTGAAAAGTTTGAAGTCATGCTTACGGTTCCGAATATGGATAATGTATAGATCGCACAAGACCTAATGTGAACTTGTCACACAGTGGGATTGAAATTCCGTATCAACCCAATTTATGTTAGTGTACAGTTACTTGACAAATTTATAGCTTTTTTTAGGTAGTTGCAATGCAAACAAGCGTTCATTGGTTAGAGAATGTTGCTTTTGAAGCAAAAACTCAAAGTGGTCATACCATCATTATGGATGGTTCAGCGGAATATGGCGGTGAAAACCGTGGTCCCCGTCCAATGGAACTCCTTTTAACCGGTCTGGGTGGCTGTGCATCTTTTGATATTGTGACCATTTTAAAGAAAGCCCGTCAGGATATTAGCGATGTACGTTGTGAGTTAAAGGCTGAACGTGCGGATACAATTCCGGCAGTTTTCACGAAAATTCACTTACATTTTGTCGTGACAGGCAAAGCCATTAAAGAGAAACAGGTGGCAAAAGCCGTAGAACTTTCTGCAGAAAAGTATTGCTCTGCCAGCAAAATGCTTTCGGATGGCGGCGTTGAAATTACCCATGATTATGAAATTATCGAAGCAGAATAAAATCTAGATTCTGTAAAAAAAGCGGCTGGAAAAGCTGCTTTTTTTGTATCAGAAAATTGCCTTTTCTCAGAACCGCTGAACTGAATACTGATTGCCATCTTCAAAGCTCAAGATATTTTCTGGAAATCTTAAGGCGCCGAGTCGATGTCTGAACGCGACACCCTGTTGACGATCGAGATAGCGTTTACCCACTGAATAATCCACACAAAATACGTTTTGTTGCTGTCCATACCATTGCAGTGCATCGATCGATTTGAGTAAACCGGTTTTTTCTTCAGTAGATTTAAAGTTCCGCCAATAATGTCCAGTAATGACTGGAATTTGGTCGGTATAGCTGTCCCACCATGGCACGCGGTCGATCATCCGCCACCTTCCACCGGCATAAATCGGTTCTAAGGCGATTTTTTCCGCACCAGAAGTAATGCCCCGAATCGGATTGTGCATTTGCTCACGTAGCTCTTTTTCTGCGAGATGTTGCAATAAAGGTAAAGTTACAGCCGGGTCTTTGAACTGGTGTTGGTAGCGTTGCTGCTCTATCTGGATGAATTCATTAATACCTAAGGCTTGCAGATCCAGCGCTGTATGTTGAACGAAATCAGCATAGGCTTCGCCAAGCGAAGTAAAACCAGAATTGCGTAATTGATCAATTGATCCTTGATGCCAACAGGCATGTACAACACGCAGCTGCTCCGACTCCAAGGCCAACGGTAAGCTATTTAAAAAATCCAGAATCCATTGTCGATCTTTGATTGAGGCTTGGATCGAATCAAAAGGTTTCAGATCATCCTGATGCGGTGAACCAAAAAACCAGCCATTGCCTTCCCGCAAAGTATCGGTCAATAGGTTCAATTCATGATTACCCATCACACATTGTGCATAGCCTTCATCTACCAGCTGTTTGACGCGTTTGATCACCGCAACACTGTCTTGCCCCCGGTCACATAGATCACCGACAAAAATTAGTTTGCGCTGTTCTGGATGATGACCATTCCGGTCATAACCTAATACCTGGATCAGTTGTTCCAGCGCGGCAATCTCACCATGAATATCCCCTACGATATCCACGGGACCAGTGAAAGCCTGCTGTATAAATGAGTACTTCATTTATGCATCCTGAATTAAGTCTAAAACAGAATATACCCCTAATAAGTATCCTTTAAATTTATGAAGATCTGAATACAGAATGAATCATCATTTAAATAAATCAATGTTCAGTATTGTAAGTTTAAGTGAAATCATGAGCTTAATTTTTATGAAGACGCTTATCTTGTTCTTAAAAGTATTGGCAAATGCCGACTATGCTGCTTGAATATTTAAGAGCTTGATCTGATATTTTTATATTTGATATTTAGTTCAGTGGAGGCTGAAATACTTATGAAATAAAAAAAATTACATTTCAATAGCGTAATAAAAAAAGCCCATTCTTAGAATGAGCTTTTAGAATCTTGGTAGGTATATCCAGACTCGAACTGGAGACCTCTACGATGTCAACGTAGTATCTTAATAGCAAAAACAATAGCTTATTTTAATTTGGGATAATCTTGGTCTAAACGTGACTTTATCCACAAGTCTTTGAATCCTTGTGTAAGTCAATTATATCATCTATTTTGATTGAAATAGAGGGGAAAATATAATGGAACAACCACACATTTACTGTGATAGAAAAATTATTAAGTGCTCTGTATGTAGAGCGCAGGATGACTATAGTTTTAATGATACCCAGCACTTTTCTATTATTGCTGCTGCGGAAGGCAAACAAACTCGTGGGCTCTACTCTATTGAGAGTATTAAATGTAAAGAATGCAATAAGGTGGCTAAGAACAATCAGGATCCCTATTTTTATTATTAAGGAATTTTTATGATAACATGAACCTATTTTTATATAGAGCACCCGATAAAGAATGGGGAGATTTTTAGGGAGTTTAAATAAAATTAATCTTCAAATAATTTGATTTTCCAATATTCTTAGCTAATATTAGAAAATATAATAACTTATAGAGAAGCCATTATGTCTACTAATTCAAACCAGTTTATTGCATTTGAAATCAATGGTGCTGATGATTTAGAAATTTCAGAAAACACGATTGGGGGGCAAATGAATGGCGTTCTTAAGAGTAACTCAAAAATCAATAAATTAAAGATTTCTAATAATACTATTCTTAATACGAATGAAACTAAAGTCCTACTCGAATTAATCAATACTCTTGAGCCAGCATGTGATATACCAGAATCAATTAAAAATGATATTCTAAATGAAATAAAAAATTTAGAAGAGGTTCAAACAGCGCAAGAAAAAATTACAATTTTTAGAAAAATTGCAAACATTTGTGAAAACTTGGTTCATTTCGGTGCTAGTGCAGTAACAATTACACCAAGTGTTAATAGTTTAATTTCACAATTACCTTTATGAATCAGTCAGCTGTAATAACTGTAGTTGGAGATAACTCCGGCATTCGGAACCTCACACTGATTAATTCAGGAGATCCAAATGCCACCGCAGTCATAATTAAAGGAAACAATTTCAGATCAGAGAATATAACACTAGAGAATTTTTCTATTGGTTACTTCTCTGAAAATCAATCAGATATTTCTATAAATCATAATTTATTTTTATTGCCGACTAACAAAAGCATTCCAATTGTAAGAGCGGTTTTATTTACTAATTGCAAGAGTATAAAGATTAAAAATAACACAGTGATTTTCGAGTCTGTAATTAACTTTCAAAAAATCAAAAATGCAAGACAAGTAACAATTAAATCAAGTGAATACAGGATATTGCAATCATTGATTCAAAAAAAATTCTCTCATGTTAGTTTCTGGAAATTCCTATTTTAAATAACCCCAATACAAATACCGACATTCCCATTCGTCGTAATCGAATGAGCTGTGCAACCTGATAAGAGGATGCACAGCATTAAAACCTTAATTACGCTTTTCATAGTCAATTAACACTTTAGCTACAGCCTTAGCAGCCAGCCAGTAACGCGCATTGAATCGGGCAAGTTCATCTTCATTGGAGATAAAGCCAAGCTCTATAATTAAGCCGCCGGCATTCACGTATGCCAGGCGACCTCGCGCTGATTTGGATTGATCAATCCAACCGTTGTCACCGCGCAAACGACTGCCCAATGCATCCGCTACAGCTCTGGATAAGTCCTGTGCAAGTTTCTTGTCTTTAGGCAAAGCAATGGTTTCCACACCATTTGCCTGTTTTGATGTTGCAGCATTCATGTGAAATTCGACTGCCACACTTGAGCCTTGAATTAATTTTACCGCAGCAGACAATGGGTCGTTCTTGGTGCCAGTACCATCAGTCTTAACCTGTAGCCCTGCTTCACGTAAATAGTGAGTTACTGCATTTCGGAAATTGACGACCAGATCCGCTTCTTTAATTTTGCCATTGACTGCACCGGGGTCTGTATTACTGTGCCCTGCTGTAACTGTGACAAAACCTAAGGACTGATTGTGTAATTGTGGCTGTGCGATTTTACGACCTACCCAGCTTAGGGCTGGCAATACAGTACCAATGATAAAAGGCGCATATTGCTCGGGGATAAAATTAAAGTCTAATGCCCACTGTAGTGCTAAAACTGCAAGCATTAAAAAAGCCCCCAGTAGTGGGAGCTTTACGGATAAGTACTGAAGTGCACTTTCTTGGATTAATTTCATTTTTCCTCTCTCATATTTCGTTCATAAAGTTTGTTGCGGATTTCTTCAACCGTTCTTAAAAGTTGGTCAGATTGTTTTTCAAGAACTTGGATGGACTGGCTATTTGCCATTGTCTGAGTGTTTACCGTGTCTGTCTTGCTTGTTTGAGTATTCCATGCGACTACAAACAAGCCAGCCAAGAAAATACCACCAAAGCGTACAAGACTTGTGGTGTTATCAATCTTGGTTTTGCTCTCATGGAGTACCCTGATTTGCATGTCCATTTCTTTAAACTTTGGATCAATCTCATTTCGGACTTGCTTAATCTCACTTTTAAAGCTTGACTTGGCTCGATCTAGGTCATCTTGCAGATTGTCCCGAGTCTGAGTTAAGTCATTCCGAGTTTGCTGATGCTCTTTATTGAGCTGCTCCAACTGCATATTCATGCGGTCAAGTTTTTGGGGCATTTCAGCTAACTTATCCATGCTTTTAGATATGTCATTAATCTTGTCTGAGATGGCAAGAAGCTGCCCTGCTGTTGCTACCGGTGGATCAGTTGAGTAGTCATTTGACATTGCGCCCCCTAAATTTTGGTAATAAAAAACCCTGATCTAATTAAGGATCAGGGTTCGGATGTGTTTATTGTGTTAAATCGCCGCGCTTTCACAGATGCTAAAATAATTAAATTTTAATGATCCAGAGATAGCTGTATTTAAAGTCAGTGGGTTGAAGTTAACAGCTCGAATGATTTGGTCATAAACTGTATTTGCTGAAAACTCACCAAGTGCTACCCCGCCCAGGCCTACGGAAACACTACCAGAGGTTCGATCCTTAATTTCAAATCGAACCCGGTAATATTTACCTGCCTTTACATCTAATTGCTGTGATACTGCACCCGTACCATTTAGCACTAAATCACCACCGGAAACAGACCAGCCCGCACCCAATGTCCAAGCACCTTGCGCAGCAAATAACGGCTCATCAACCAATTCAACCGCACCATCTACTCGCGCCCAATCACCTAATCCCAATCCGTTCGCAGTATACAAACGGTTCTTTGTTGTAGCTGTGAAACGCTCACCGATATAGCGCGGAGCAACTGTACCAATCGGGGTTAGTTGCGCACCGATACGCCCGTCGACACGCTGATCGTAATCTAAGCCACCCCATGTATTTTTCAGCGTGGCTTTCGTGGTGGTGATGTTTGTTGCCTTGCCATCTGTTGTTTTTGATCCTTGGAATGCTAAACCGTAGGTCGTAGTAGCGTTACCAGTTGTACTGTCATTAATATGAATCTGATCAAAAACCACATTGCTTGCATCTGTGTTAGCTCCTGAATTATTCACTTTCATTACCGGTACAGTTGAAAAATCAGCACTGCCTTGCAAGCGGATGTATGCATTTTCTACCTTGAGTCCTTTGTGTGAATTGGATGCATAAATCAGTGGACTTGCAACTGTAATGTTGTTTGCAATCAGCATGAGGTTTTTGATATTAACTGCATAGTTGCGCTGTGCATCATCTGCTGCATTTGAGTAGATCGCATTGATAATGCCCGCAGCAGTATGATCAAACTCAAGATAGCAACTATTAATGTTAAGCGCCTGGCTGTACCCAAGAATCTGAACAGGATAGCGTGCATCTCCTTCATGCGTGATTCGCTGGATATCAATCCCGAGTAAACCGCCGATTTGTAGCCCGACTTTTGTTGCACCGCCATTCGCTGTACTTGAATACAAATGACCGATCGATAATGCGTTGCATTGAAAGAAGAAACGATAGTTTACGTCATTCCACATTGAAAAAAGCTGTCCGATTTTACCGGTCCAGCTATAGTAGAAGTTAAACCCACGCCCCACCCCTTTATTTCGAATTGATGTTAAATTGTCTATATCAAAATAGTGTAAGTGCTCGCATGACCAACCATCGTAATCATAGTTGTTACCATCAACAGCAATATTTCTAATTATAATATCATCACATCTTTTGAGTGTTGTTTCACCAAGTCTGATACCGATGTAGTTGCCATTTTTTCGGAAAAGAACCCCATTTAACCCACCGCGTTCACCTCGAAACTCGCCATCATAAAAAATATTTGATTTAAAGGTTATCGTCTGACTCGTATCATAGATGCGTGATGGAAAAAATAATCGACCTCCACCTTTCTCAGATAAATCATCGATTGCAGCCTGAGCAGCAATCCCCCAGTCCGCCATTCCATTAACCCAGTAATCATCAACCAATACAGGAGCTGATTTCCGGAGTGATTCCAGCCGAGAGTCCACCTCGGCGTTGACTGCTTTAATTTGATCATTAAATAGTTTTTGGGTAGAGCCATCATATTCTACTAGATCGGCGGTCCACCCATTGGCCCCGGCTCCTGCTGCAAGTGCTACATTTATCGCATTTTGTAAATCGTCTAATTTCACCATACCTGTTTGAAGCATTGCTTCAAAAAGTTGTGAAAGCATCGGAACAGATTTATAAGGAGCACCATAACGAGGTGTAACTATTTTGACCTCATTGGCTGCCTCACCAAGACTTTTGACATCCAGTCTACCCTCAATAAGGTCTTGCTTTGTAATTACGTCAGCCATGTTTCTCTCCGGCATTAAAAAACCACCCAAAGGTGGCTGTTAAATCAAATTATTTATGTGGTCTTTGTCGTTGATGTAGTAGCGACTGTCATACTTGATCGCACTCACCCCTGTTTCAAAGGTGGCGCTCGGGGATTTCTCTTGAATTAAGTATGCCTCGCTTTCCTGATCGCTTGCTTTAGTGATGCTATACGTGGCATTCACCACCTTGTCTATAACCAGAGGCATGAGCGGTATTCGCGCCAACTGCACCTGATTTTCGTCAAGTTGATTAACAATATTGATTACATCAACCGAACCATCTTTGAGCTGCAAGTGAATAACATAGCTGTCGCCTTCATCGAGATCGATAGAATTATCCAGCGTTAGAACTGTATTGTTTTGAGATTCAACCTCACCACTACCGAGCATCTTGAACACATCATCAACGATAGCAATGCGGTCATTACGTGTTACCAGATCCGCTTCACCGTATGCGGTAAATTCAATAGTCTTGCGATTGAACTGCATCTTATTCCAGGCTCGATGAGCTAAAAGATGCGCCTGAATAGCATTAGTCACACCATTGCTTTCAATGGTTTTGTAATTGGCTAATCCGTCGTGTGGCAGCTTAATCACCGCTTCAGAATAATCATCAGTTGCATCACGCCACTTAAATTCAATACCATCATAGTCATCCTGCAAGCCAAATGAATTACTTACAGTCAGACTTTCAGGCTTAATATTCCGATGGTTGAATAAAATGAGAGAGTTTGGTGTTTCTTTCTCAAAAGTGAAAAAGTGCCTTCCATTCTCCCGGCGTGCGGTGCAGAAAACCACTTCAGCAACAGCAAAGGCCATCTCTTGATAACTGCTATTCTTGTTATCAAAAGTGTAATTAAACTCACATGCTTTTGACGTACCGAAATAAGCTTCTATTTCATCTGACACCTCATACAGCGACTGAACATCAATTTCCGATATATCAAAACGACCAATGAATGGATCGAGGGCCATATTGATAATAATGTCTGCGAAGTTACTGGTTGGTATGCGCTCCGCCGATTGCACACCCTTGCGGTATGAGTACAGCTTTCGTGTCAACGGCATATTTAGCTCAGAAGCATTGGTTCCAGATCCAATCGCCAGGCGTTTCAATCGAACAATAGTGTCATACTCATAAGTAAGTTTCTTGGATTCGTAAAAGCTGTAAGCGCTTTCAAAAATTACATCATCCACCAGATTTGCGTTACTACCATTGTCATTGATACGCTTAACTCTGAAGCGAAATTGACCATTAAAAGGCAGTTGCTCGCGAATAGTAGCGCCTACCTGATCACGGTTATTGGATTTGCCTTGCATAACCATACCAGTTGAATAAATCTGTCCGGTCGGCACACCATTGATGACCTGCTGGTATTGCACTTCAATTGCAACCTGCTTGCCCCGATCTCCTTGATAGATACCATTGGCTGCCAGAAAATTCAGGATCATGCCTTCAGTTTCTTTGTTACCTGCGTAATACCAGCCAATAAAGTTTTCACTTGTGCCTCTAAAGGTGATGCTCTGCCCAAGCATTTCTGATATTTGCTGAGGCGTGAGCGCTGCAATTAGCAACCAATCCGGATTGACGGCTGATGGTGTAACCAGAATTATTTCATTAGATGAAACTGTTGAAATGGTATAAGTACCACTCAAATCAATATTTTCGTCATGATCGGTCAATACTGCAGATAAGATGCCTGTTCCATCGGCTGACATGCGGCTAAAGTTAATATTGGTTTCCGCATAGTTTGAAGCCAGAGTGACCTCATAAAACCATGCGCCAGTTGATCCAGATTTCACAATATTTGAAACTGCATACTCACCAGCCAAACTAAGCTGCCCTTCAACCAAATCATCAACTGTAAGTGCGGATATGCGAATTTTTTTGTATTTCTGTGGATCAATAATATTGGTGGCTGATGCAATAGTTAGTACCCCATTACCACTAACCTCGGCTGTTCCGGAAATGCCAAGATTGGGCGCAGATCCATAAATCGCATTCTCAATAATGATTTGCTCGCCATTTACAAATTTCGTTGTGAAATCCGCATAAATATCCTGAGATTGGTATAAAAAAGCGTTGGTAATGTGATTCCAGCTATATTTCTGATTTTTACCTTGCGAGCCTGTACCAACTAAAATCGAATTACCATTGAAAGAAACTCCTTTATAAGTCAGCATCGCACTGTTTGGAGAAATCAGCTTCTGTTTACCATCAATCGAGCTGACTTGCTTGGCCACAATTTGAGGAGTAATAAAAGCTTCCCCAATCTGAATTTGCGCTGCACCAGTGGTCAGTGTATTTGGCTCATAAATACTTAAACTCGCCCCTTCAATCGTATTGATCGGGGTTTCACCTTCCTTGATTTGGTCAGGATCTATTTCGAAATATCCGGTGCCAATCGAAAGCAGTGCTTCTTCAACCTGCACATTGTCTGCGTAGTAGCGGTACAAGGGTGCAATCAGATCAGGAATGGATTTTACATTCCCATAAATATCGGGAGTGCGCTCACTGGTGCGGTGCTTATTCTGGCGCGAAGCCAGACTGTTATTGCCAGACCCTGATGCTTGATCAGGAATCTCAGGCATGTTCATGTAGGTGTAAATTGCCAGTGCTGCTGACAGCACGGTTACTACAACCAGGAAAATTTCAAAAGGCGTACCAGCATGACAAAGCACAAAATAATCACCATCTGCATGAAGAAGCTGCAAAGCCTCTTCTTTGGTTTTTGGTGTCACATCGTTTTGGGCACAGATGCTGTCTTTATACAGTCTAGCCTCTGGATATTCTTCACGAATATTTAGCCAGTCTTTAAGCAGGCACTCATACTCTTTTTCATTAAATTCAGTCGGGTCAAGCTCATTGGGATAAATACGAAGCTTCATAAAATCTAAACCTTGAATAATTTCGCTCTAGTGACCGAAGTTCCTGAAAATGCACACCGATTTCAGACAGGTGTAAAACACGACCGCAATAAAAAAGCCCCACATGGGAGCTATTTAGAAGATTAGTCATTAGGACAATGCAGCCGTCTTTGGGTCGCTCTAGTCTTTTGTTTTTGATCGTGGTATCACGTGAAGTCTGGATGCTTTTAGCCAGATCACCAGTCAACCCCATAAAGCTTGCTGAATAATCTTTTTCAAAGAGATACTGTGCTGCTTCAATCAAAAAGTGAACACAATGGTATTTTTTAGGGTCATATTGCCGGTCCAGCAAAGCATCAATACTTTTCATATCAATCCTCTCAGGTCTGGATAGTCTTTGAAGTTATAGGTTCGGCCCGTCTTGACACTATTTTTCCCAGATGTTGCTGCTTCAAATGTCGTAGCTTGATGGTCTTGATTCATTTGTGCCACATGCAGACCACGGATCAATTCAATCGGTGTGGCCTTGGTAAGCACCATGGATGCAGCATCAAAAGCAAATGAACGATAAATTACCTGTGGCTTTTCGTCACTCGATGCGTCTTCAATCAGCTTGATCAACGGTGGCACCACTTCACCTAAATCCCCAACTGTGATTTTCAGAGATTGGTCTAGGTCATCAGAGGTATTGCCGCGCTGAATCATCACTGGGATAAATTCAAACGTGGCCGGCTGACCATTCTCCAGAGTGACAGACACACCATCCGGGTGGTTGTTCACAAGTCGAATCGGATTGGGCCAAAGTGAATGACTGATCTCAAGTGTTTCCAGTAAAACCACACTAGCCGCACTATCCAGATGAAAGTCTTTAATATCATTTACGGTAACCATCACACCCCCAAGGCATCTGGAAAGCTTTCATTCACCAGCTTTTCAAGTAAATTCAGCATCTCAAGTGGGCTGCCGGACTCCCACAAATCCACAATCTGCTGATCGAAGGCCAGATCACCATTGTTCAATGGCTTGCATCGCACCTGGAATGACACGGAATAAATCACACCGCTACGCTCACCGACTGACAGAGAATCAGCGACGAACTGACAGGTGTGATCCTGTGCTTCGGCCGAGTCTGTAATCAGTCGCCATAAAAATGGCTTTGGATCGAGTGTATGCAATCGCCAAAATGCCCAGAAATACTGAGCATGGGTTTTGGTTTTAAGCAGCACAGACACATTGGCCACATGCACGTTATTTACAAACATTCTTCGCTGACGGGCGAACCCGCCAAGAAGTTGCTGCTCCAACATGTTATTGCCAGGTGAAAAGGAATACCCGGCTTGTAACGGGCATAATGCAAAACTGTTCATAAATTTTACCCATTAAAAAACCACCCGAAGGTGGCATTTTTAGTTGAATAGTTTAGGGGTAAAGAGATTGGCTCCAACATTGTCAGGTATATACAATCCAGAAAATGCCTCTTCAATTAGTGCCTTGAAATCAACTTCAGCCTCAAGAGCATCTTGCCCTAAATTTTCTTTCAGGTTTGTTTCTGCATTTTTAAGATATTCATTGTATTCATCTTTATCCAGCAAGCCTTTTGAAATAAGAAAATACATCCCTATTGCTGTGGCATGTGCTTGAAAGCGAAGCAATACATGCAATTCTGCTGTTTCTTTACTCATTTTTCCTTATCTCTTGGTTGTTGCTGTGGTGTTTCGCACGACTGCTTTATGTATTTTCGAGTTTGAATTGTTCATTTGACCAGGCAGATATTTATCTACCTCATCCCGAATAATAACTCGAATGCGGCCCTCTTCGTCAACTTTGGTTTGCACCTGTCCAGACGTGTAATTCTCAACTACAATATTAACGCCTGAGCCACTACCACCATTAGCGATAAAGTCCTTCAAATCGCTATTCGTCCGACTATCAACAACACGCTCCCCCTTATCCAGCAACCATGTGCCTTCTTTGGGGATATTATCGATACCGTCGTGGGCCATGCCCGCAATGGTTTGGCCTGCGATTAGACCGACGTTGGCGTAACCCATTGCTAGCATTGCTTTAGAAGCTGCAATTTTGGCACCAAAGAAAGGGATTGTTGCATCAGCGGCCACCTGTGTGGCTGCTAAGTGCGTACTTACAAGAGCAGATCCTATTGCAAACATCTGCTGCATTAAGAACATGGCCTTAAACGCACCAGATTGCTCACCCTCACTATCCTTGACCGCTTGAGTCATCTGCGACCAAGTGTTTTGAGCTTGACCTAAAAGATTGCCCCACAAGCTCAACTGACTTTCGTATTGTGCTTGAGCTAGGTCTTGCTCTTGCTTGCTGTACGACTCAGATAGTGCAGCCTTATTTTGCAGATAAACTTCATAAGCCTGTTCGAGCTGCTGATACTTTTCAGTATCGGTAGTGTACTCATCATTCTGAATACCTTCCCGCGCAGAATAAAGGTTATCAGCAAGTTGTGAATAACCATCTTGCTGCTCACTACCCAACTGCCATCTCTGATATTCCTCTGGATTCATGGATGCTCTAGCGCTGGCTTCCACCCCCATCTGAACCATGGCACCCAAAGGCCCATTCATCATGGCGAAAGCGTTTTGACGAGCTAGAATAATTTTCTGATTAGCCTCATTCTCGGCCTTAACCCGCTCATCCTGTGCTTTAATCCAGTTAGCCACATCATCTTCATAGGCCTTCTGTTGAAGTCCTAAAAGACGGTCGCGCTCTGTTGGATCAGTAGCAAAAGCTTTTTCGATCTCCTTGATTCTTTCTTGGTTATCGTATTCAAGTTTTTGCCATTCGTTGTAGTAGCTGACCTGAATGGCCTTCTTGGTTTCAGCCAGTTCTTTCTCAAGCTTTTCTTGCTCAGCTACGTGCTGCTCTAGCTCCTTCAACCAGTCATCAAAAGAATAATCCTCTGTGAATGAAACACCGCTGGAGCCACCTAAATAACCCTTGATGTTTTTCACATACTGGCGGTTTACCGGGCCAATATTCGTGCCACGCTGAACATTGCCTTCACCAGCATGGTAGGCGCTCACAGCCTTATCGAGATCCCCCTTGAATAAATCAAGAAGGTAGGCCATGTACTTGCCAGCACCCTCGGCTGATTGCGCAAGGTTGTAGCGATCTTTTACACCGTACTGTTTTGCTGTGCCTTCAAGAAACTGGAATCCACCAGCGGCACCAGAACTCTTGTTATAGGCGTTCGCATTGCCTCGCGACTCCTGCATATGAATAGCAGATAACAATCCAGAAGGAAGCTTGTTTTTAGCTTCAATTGCAGCAAAGTTATACTTGGCCGCATTTGCTGCAACTTTGGCATTCACCTTCATTGCATTGCCAGTAGCTTCAAGTAGTTTTTTGCTCTTTTCCTCCGCCTTGTTGCGCTCATCGACAGCATTTTTGGAGCGCATGATGGCTTGATATTCCTCGCGAAGTTTAGTCTTCAGTTCGTTTTTTAAGACCTTTTGACCTTTCGCATTGGTAACAATCGCACCTTCAACATTAAGGTACTTTTTAGCCAGCTCGATCATAGTGTCGTTATAGCCACGACTTGCTAGAGCAGAAGTAATTGCTGAGTCTTTAATGGTTTGGTTTGATTCCTTGAGGAGTTTTTTAATAGCCTCACTCAATTGAGCCACGCCAATCGCCTGCTCTTTCGCCTTTTGGGTTGTGCCAGTCATCGAACTGGAAAGCGCATCTTGAGCAACTTTTGCTTCATTCAGTTTTTCTTTATTGCTGGTATATGCGCCAATCAGTGTACGCACCTTAGATAACTGGTCATCAGTGAGGATATTTACCTCTTTGATCGACTTGTAGTAGTCATCGGTAGAGATTCGCCCTTGTGACAATTCGCTATTCAGCTTTCTAAAGGTGGCAATTTTATCGTCAGCAATGGGTAGGCTTTCCATGAATGAAAGTAAGTCAGATGACGCTACTCGATATTTCAGACTTAATTCTTCGACCTGATCTGCTAACGCTTTAGTTTCATTATCTCGCTGAAGCGTATTTAATTCTCGGTATTTTTCGATTAGCTCACCAACCGATTTTCCCTGAGTATCAATTGATGCGGTGGCCTTATCAGCATTGTCTTTCATTAATAGGTAGCCAGCTGCTACAGTTGCTAAAGTTACACCAATGCCTACAGGCCCGCCTAAAACACCTAGCACACCAGTATTGGCTACGGCTGCTGCTTTTGCTGCTGCCGCTTGCTGGTAGGCTGCTCGAGCATTCGCCATCATCGCTACCGTTTGAGCATTTGTCACACCCATAGAGCGAACCATGGCAGCGGTTGCAGCCAGATTGGATTTAGCCATATCATAATCAGCCAAAGCCTTACTTCTTGTTGCCAAAGCATTTGAAACTTTTCCAGCTGTGTCTGCAATGGTCGCCTGTGTTCCTTTGATTAGAACGGGAATATAAGTTCCAGCCCAATATGCACCAGCAACCATTGCGACATCGACCAAAGCATCCATGTTCTGGGAAAGTAGGGTAATACCCTGTACAAATGTTTTGGATGCGCCGGTAGCTGAATCAAACTCCCCGACCATTTTCGTAACTTCGGTGGTGATCAGGTTAAAAGAGGCGGTCATAGTGGTATCGGTTTTGGAATACAACTCATCAACACTATCACCCGCTTTTAATAATGCCTCGGTGATAACTTGGCCTGAGAGTTTCCCGTCTAGCATCATCTGACGCAATTCGCCACGAGTCACATTAAGGCCTTTTGCCATGGCATTTAGTAAGCCACCAGCACCATCAACCAGGCTATTATATTCCTCAGCCCGAAGAATATTCCCATCAAGAGCCTGCCCAAACTGAAACAAAGCCCCCGCTGCTGCTTCAGTTGTAGAGCCACTAACAGCCACCGCTTTTGATGTAACCTCGGTAAGCCGCGCTGTCTCCGCTTGAGTCAGGTTTAGTGTTTTGGCATTGGACATATATTTAGAATAAACACTATTGACCGCATCCCAACTTGACGCAGTAGCTTGTGCAATCTTATAGGTGTCATTCATTGCGGTATTTAATTCAGCCTGTCCACTGGTCACAAGCTTGAGCTGATTGACGATGCCCGTGTAACTATCTGCATAGTTTTTAACTTGATTAATAGAGAATGCAGCGCCTGCTGTAGCAGCTAATTTCCCAAGCATGCCATTCATGATGTTTACGCTATTACTGGCCCGCTGCATTTCACGTTCTGCTGAGGATGAAGCTTGGCGCATCCCTTGTGTAAAGTTGCCAATTTTTGCAACCAGATCAAGAGTTAGTGTTCCGAGTTTTGTAGCCATAACCTTTCCTCTAGGCGTAAAAAAACCGCCTAGTGGCGGTTAGTGGATTTTATTAATTTAGCCCTCAATGATGCTTATTTCACCCTTGCCTTCTGGTGTAAACACGCATCTAGCCTTGGCTGGCAATTCTGCCCCAAAACTGTTTTTTGCATCAAAACCAAGCATAACAACCACATTACCTGTTGTGGCAGCAGTAAAACCGCTGCTATCTAGTAGCTTGAAATTTACTGAGGTTGGGTATTTAGCATTAGCTTTCACCATGTCGCGACACCTGTCGAATGCCTCGGTTTGACTAATTGCTTTTTGAGTTTGTGATTTAATTTCTTTCGTGCCAACTAAATCTGTCTGCGATACATAAAATCGCTCACCATTCACGCAGTCCACAAAGAAAACTGCTTCTTTTTTTGGAGTGCTTCTATTATCAGATAGCGCCACCATATCAATAGAATCACACGTATTTGGTTCATTTGCTATTTTGTGAACTGCTTGTTTTTCAAGCTCCGAAATCCTCTTAACCCAATCCTCACCCCATTCAGCATAGAGTCTAGGGAACTGATCAATAGAGTAATTGTTATATGCATACTGGCTAATTTTTTTAGGGCCTGATTGCTCGCTGGTATTGGATTTTTTAGGGCTTTCTACTTCCCCACCACACCCCAAAAGACCAATAGCCAAAGCTAATAAAATGATTTTTTTCATACAAGGACCTTAAACTTCTTTTATGTATTTAGCAGAATTTGCAACTCTAGATGGTATATCCAATCTTACCCCGAAGCTATGATCTTTGCTTCCACCACCAACAATCACAGCCCTAACATAGACTTCTGAGTTATCAGGCATATTTAAGCGCCCCAAAAGTTTTACCCAACTCTCGGCATTATTGCGAGGGAAATAACCAACTGTTAATCCGCTGATGGCTACCCTGCATGCGTTTTTATCGTGGCTGTTATTAATATCCCTGATAATTTTTGCCTCTACTTCGGTAAAGCAACCCTTGCCCTCTCTTTTTACAGCAAACCGCTCAATATTGGATTGGTAGTGTGATTCACCAACAATTTCGAATGGATAGCTATCAAAATCATGCGCACAATCATAATCAAGTCGGAAAATTCTCTTAGGGGCAATCTTATTCGCATCCTTTTTTCTAGTGCTCCCCATTGGGAATGGTGGTGGTAAACTTCTACCGCTCACTTCCTCTTTACCTCTATTTTGTTGGGTCTTGAGAAATTCTTGAGTCTTGTTTTCCACCGGAATGCTGGCTTTCCTTGCCAAGAAAATTGCACCGATGACCACTACAATAATTATTAATATAAGCCACATACTCAATCCTGAATATTTATTATTCAGACCAAGATACTAATTATCAGGTGAAAAAGAAACCAATCTAAATTGATTTCTTATTTCCCAAAATTCTCCACCAGATAATCCTCAAGATTCTTTTCTACTGGTTTTTCTTCATGGGTCATTAGGTCATGCAACTTCACATTCTTAACGCCTTTCAGCATTAAAATAGACTGATGAATCCTTGCTAGCTCTTGCTCGAATCTTCTTCCGAGGTTGAGGCTTCCGTATTTTCGGATGTAGGCGGTGTACTTTTTAATTTCTCTATATGGGAGGTTGGCGACTTCACTGTACGTTTTGCCGAGCGCGATGCTGATTTCGATAAGGATTTCGTCGTCTTGGTTGAGTTCAGTTGCTTTCCCAATACGTTAATATCCACAATTTTTGACCATAGTGCATCTACTAAGGCTTGGTTAAAATGGGTGCGGATTTCATCTTCAGTGAATGCGAGTTGTCCTTTCTCATCACAAATAACGCTTGCCAAAACACCAGCTAAGGCCTCTTTGTTTTCACCATAGGCTTTCATTTGGGCTACTGCTGTGCTGTAGCTAAATGGCAGAATGTGCGTATCAAACTCAGCATCTTCACCACTTACTTTAATTTGAACTGTCACATGCTCCGGCTTACCCATTAGTGCGCCAGACTTAATGTCTTTTAAAGTTAATTTTTTCATGATTCACCAGAAAGAATAAAGCCCCAATACAGGGGCTTTGGATTAAACAGTTGCTGGAGTTAGAGTCACACCAGTTGAACGCTGTAAAGTGAACTGGTAGCCCACAATGGAATCCGCTTCAAATGTTGGCACTGCTGGAGTTAATGCGCCTTTAAATGACCAGAATGAACGGCCAGTTGGTAGAGCTACAGCATTTATAGCTACTGTTGGCGGAGCAACTGAATCACTCGCACCAATATAAAATTCAAGTTCGGTGCGATTTTCTGCCCATTGAATAAGCTTTAGGTGTGAGTCGTTTTCTGGATCAAGTCGAATTGAAAGTGAGCCATCACCCGGATCAGATAGCCCCGGCATATAGGATTTGGATTTCGTTTCTTCAAGACAGGTTGTTTCAATTTTTGAAGTACTGTCACTTCCCAAGTCGATACCGGTTACACAGACAAGTTGCGTAATGTCGGTACCATCAAAAGCAAAGACGTTTGTCCCTTGCGTGCGTAATTCTGCCATTTGCGAGTACTCCTCAATTTTAGGCATAAAAAAAGCACCCGGTTGGGTGCTATGTGGAAAATTCTTTTTATCGATCTACAAACCAGTTTGAATCGAAACCGGTTCGATACATCTTGCTGTCTGGATCACGCTCATTACCCCGCAGACCAGTTAAAGTGCAAGAGTTATCAGCCTCAAAAGCCCTACGAACCGCTTCACGGATATTTCGCAGGTCATCCGCATTCGTTGTATAGATATCAACTTGGATCGTCACATGATCGATGTTTGCCGGGCAATCTAAATGATTTTGCGGAATACCAGAGATATCCTGCCAGACCAGGTACGGCGGCTTTGGTTTATCTGGTGCAAGACCAAATTCAAATGCACGTAAAATCCCGCCAGATTCCAGATAAAATTTAACTTCATCACTCGCATTAAGTAATGGGAAAATAGGTGCTGTCATATAGCCTCACGTAATGCTTTGGTGATTTCAGCATCAAATACCTGGACAAACTTGGTTGTGACCTTATCAAAATTATTAGCTAAAGCAGGTCTTAAAAATGGAGTGGCTGGAATCTTGCTGGTACCAAACTCAATAAATCTAAAGTGCCGAGTATCTCCACCACTTAAGCCAGCCGTGCTGACAGAGTATTGATTCTGACCTGCTCCACCTTTCACCCCCACTCGAATCTTAATCTCATTAGGATTACGGCTCTTACCACCTTGGGTCACAATATTCTTATGAATCTTTTCCCGTGTTTCAGGATCATCAATTGCCTTTGCATTGCTACGTGCAGCATCGCGAACAAGATTCATCGCTTGGCGCCCGGCTTTTCGTGCAATTTGCTTGGCTTTTTTAGGATTTGAAAGTTGCTTGAGTTTCTTATTCAGCTCATCCAAGCCTTCAATATTTAACTCGACTGCTGCCATTCTGATTCACCTTCTGCAAGATTGAGCGTCAACCACTCAAGGCCACTTTCATTGTCTGGTACTGGATCACCGTCAATCTTCCAGTACTTACCCCGGAAATATAGACGCATGGTTGAATCAATCTGACTTGCCTTTGAGCTGTAACGAATGCGACAACGTGCAGTCATGCTCGAATCAATGGTCTGAGCTTGCAGCTGGTCGCGTGTAGATAAGGCCTCATGCTTTCCCCAAATTGTACAAAACTCTGTCCAGGCTTGAGTAATACGACCTGTGGTTTTGTCTTGGGTTTCGGTAAAGGCTTCAATACGGATGCGATGTCTTAAAGGACCTGCTCTCATCTATACCCCCAGATCTAAACGGTATGGATCGAGCAACCACAAAGCGCCTTTCGGCAACTCATTTACCGCAGTGCTGGTTTCATCTTCCCGATTTTCATAAAGGCTACCTAAGATCAGTAAAACAGCAGCTTCAATAGATGGATTGATAACAATGCCCTGCATAGCCATTTTGGTATTGCGCTGAGCTTCTTTCTTAAGGTTTTCAGCCGCAGATAACAGCATATTTCTTGAGACTGGATCTGTAACCAGATTAGCTGCATCGCAACTCTCTTTGTATTTCACAAGCTCATAATTTAGCTGGTCCAAAGTGAGAGAAATCGCATCTGTCCATGCAGCTGAAGTGGCATAAAAAAAGCGATTCAAATATTGAGCCGCTTTATCTTCCGCTGAATTCAACTTAGCCAGGACATCACCGCCAGTATCTTCATCTACTCGCAAATGAACCATAGCTTTTTCAATGTTAATAACTGGCATGATATGACCTTACTTTGTTTTAGTTTCTTTAGCTTTTTCTTCTGCAGCAGCTTTGGCTTTCGCCTCTTCTTCTGCCTTTAACTTTTCCTCTTCAGCTTTCGCCTCAGCCTCGGCTTTTGCCTTGGCTTCTGCGTCCGCTTTGGCCTTAGCCTCTTTATCGGCTGCGGCTTTGGCTTTCTTTTCCACATCAGCTTTAGCTTTATCAGCTGCCACCTGTTCAGGATCAATCGCTAATTTTTTCTTGATGAGTTCACCGGCCGTAATGTCTGGAATCTCAGCCTCATCACCTTTGACGTAAACCTTGTTTCCAAGCATTGCAGTGTCTAAGAATTTAATTTTCATTTTCTAAACTCCAAGGTGAAAGGGCCAGCTGGCCCCTTCATGGTTGTAATTAAGGTGCTGGTACAGGGAATGCACCTTTTACGAATGCTTCTGGGCGATACACAGCCAATGCAAGACGCTCTTCACAACGGATGGAGATCATGTTCTTCTCGAAGTCATCAGCATTTTCGGTTGAAATCACCACGTTAGCATCTTCACGGTCAAAGATTTGAGCAGCGTCCGCGAAACTACCGGTAAGGAAGTTTCCAACCATTGCAGCATGATTTGTGTCTGCTACCGGCAAGCCCCATAGGCTTGGCGTATTAGGTGAGAATGGGTTGGTAAACAAGTATGCACCGGTGGTGTCTTTCTGTAATTCAATTGCAGTCCAATCATTCATATGCATCACATGACCTGTTGCAAATACATCTGCCAAAGCAGCTTGCAGCATGGCCAAACGCATAGTATCTACGCGAGTCGGGGATGCAATCGTAATTGGAGCTGAATAAGCAGTTGCTTGAGTATAAATACCATGCAGGTTGTTACCAGTGCCTGAACCAAATAACAGTTGCGCATCTTCAACACGCTTAAGGCCATTAAGCAAACGACCATTGATAAAGCTTTGTAACTGAGGCAAGTCATCAAGAATCTGCTTAGATGCTTTCAGCATGTGAGCGATTGTTTTAACACCTTCCAGCACTTCTTCGAATGTTAATTCTGAATATGGCTTGGTGGTGTTTTCAGCCACCGGTGCAGCGTTATTGGTAAAGCCAGTTTCACGCAAGTAAGCAATCGCATTACTGGCCGTTTGACCTGGAGCCAATAGGTCACGGATGGTCACGCGCTGATTTGGCGCAGTCACGATACGAGTCGAACCATCAACAGGGTTTACTGCAAATGATGTCAGTGCATTACGGGGAACGGCTACACTGATACGTTTTCCAGAAGTTGCATTGCTTGCAAATGAAATAATCTGCTCATCTTTTACAGCAAGATCACCAGCACGAGCATCCACTTGTGTACCTGGATTACCAGTGCCACCACGTGCAAATAATTGCTCAGCTTCGCCCAACTTCACCTGTAGGTCATTCTGGGCTTGGCGCAGATTATTTAGGTCTGTAAGTGCTTTATCTACTGCTGCTTTAGTTTCAGTAGACAATTCACCAGCTTTTTTTGCTTCATTCAAAGCATTTTCAGCCATTGGTTGAACTTTTTCAGTCAGATTCTTTAAGCCAGTGTTTACGTCTTTAAGGGCCTGAGCTGTTTGGTCTTTAGTTTGATCAGTCATGATTTTTCATCTCTCAAAAATAAGAAAACCGCCATATAGGCGGTCATAAAATTGCTATCAGGTTTTAAGTGCTAAATTTCTCAGTAGCGTTACGCATACTTTGAAGAACACTCTCGAGTACATCATTGCTAGCGCTTGGCGTAGCTTGGTTGGTAGCGCCAGGCGTACCCTTTAAATCTTGAATAAGTTCCCGTCGTGAGCTTCGAGACATTCCTGCTTTGGCAAGCAAAATATCTGCTTTATGTGCTGCCACCTTTTCTTTAGTAAAGTTCTTTGTATCTTCAACAACCACATCAGATGGCAGGAAAGCATCAGCAAAGCCACTATCGATAGCATCACGCCCATTGATCCAGCGCTCTTTATCCATATCGGCTTTAAGCTCATCCATGCTAAGACCAGACTTCACATGGTAAATATCAGCAATGGTGTCATCGATCTGCTCAAGGAAATCTGCAGTTTCACGCAAGTCGTTGCGATTACCCCAAAGTCCTGTCCAGGCATTGTGAATCATAAAGAATCCAGCACGGGCAATTTGAATCTCATCGGCTGCCATGGCAATAAATGATGCTGCTGAAGCTGCAACCCCCAATACACGTACAGTCACATGGCCTTTGTATTCGCGAAGCAGGTTGTAAATAGCCAGACCTTCAAATACATCACCACCCGGTGAATTGATATTGACTACAACATCAGCGCCATCAAGTGAACGCAATGCCGCGCTGATTCGCTTAGCAGTTACACCAGAGTCATCCCAGTAGTCATAACCAATCGGATCATAAATACCAATCGTGTTGTCATTTTCATCTGATGCTTTAATTGCAGGATTCCAACGATCAAAAGCTAACGGCGAAACACCACCTTTTTCTTTTGCATTAAAATTAGCGACTGGCAGCAGGTTTCGTTTGCTCATTATTATCACCTTTGTAATTGGTCCCGACTTTATCAAGCGGAATTAATGCCGATTGAATTGTATAAATTTCCCCACCCGCAATAGGCGCTTCATTTTCTTTGCGTCTTACTTCATTTCGGTTATACCAACCATTGTTGAGTGCAGATGCATAATATTCAGCACGGCCTTTTGAGTCTGCCCGCAATAAGCCTTCCACACCAAACTCAACGTAATAGGTTTCAAACTCTGCAGCACCAATCAGGCACCGTGAAATTTCCTGTTCAATATTGACCAGTAATGGACGCAAGGTATTGGTCAGGAATTGCATGTTCATGCCTTCAACACTGGAGGCCCATGAGCTTTGCTTATCCAAATGTCCAACCATGAATGGTGGTACCCGGAACCAGCGGCAAATTTCCTCAATTTCAAATGTCCGGGTTTCTAACATCTGAGCCGCTTCAGGATTCATGGTGATACCGTGGTATTGCATACCATTTTCAAGCACCATCATTTTTCCGGCATTCTTGGATCCCATGAATTTCTTCATGTTGTCTCTAAGTGAATCACGCTGATCTGCTGTTAATTTCCCTTGAGCAGATAAAAGACCTGATGTCTGCAAACCGTTTTCAAAGAACTTGGCTGCAGCTTCTTCAGCAGCCTGTGCAGCTCCAATGGTTTCACGCGCCTTCTGGACTTTAAATAAGCCCATCACTCCATCGATACCAAAACCACGAACATGCATCATGTTTTTTTCAGTGATTTCACGCTTAACACCACTTTCGGTGTAAGTGTATTTCAGCATTCCATTGGTCTTGTTCCTGGTCACCGCCATGTTTTGGGGTAGCAATGGATTCAATGAAATAATCCGGCCTGATGCACTTCGAATAATTTCAATGTATGAATTTCCCCATAGGCAGATACTGGCCACAATCATCAGCATGAATCGGCTTGGTGTCATCTCGTAGTTTGGTGACCGGCACAAAAGATTGTAGAGCGGATGCTTAACTGCAACATCCCGGCTACCGTCCGCTTTTCGTTGGTAAATCTTAAGAGGCAGCGTTGATACAGTTTCTGAAATCAAACTCACACATGAAAAAACGGCGCTCAATTGAAGCGCCGAATCCACAGTTACATGCTTACCACTCGATGTGGCCAATAATGCCCTTAATAATTCAGGCTCCAGACTCAGATGCCCATCAAGCCCAAGGAAGCGCAAAGCTGCTTGAGCAAACCGACCCGGCTTCTTTGTACTCATTCAACACCTACCATAATTGGATCATCATAAAATTCATCACCTGTAGGTTCCCCTGCAAGCACCATTGCCCGACTGATGCCCATTAACAACGCTACAGCACCATCGATTTTCTTAAACTTCTTTTCCTTATCCGGGAACTCGGTTTCATTTTTTCCTGTTTTAGAAATAACGTTGCCAATCATCCAGCTAAGAATTGGGTTTCCATCATGATGAAAACGACCTGCAGCAATGGCGGCTTCAAGCTCCTTCATTGCTGGTGAGAATGTCTTTGTAGTTTTGGGCATCTTGATTGAGGTATATCCGGCATCGTCCACAGTTTTTGCAATCTGGAATCCACCCCACTCATCGTAGGGAACCTCAGTCAAAGACACTCGCTGAGCATCTTCGATTAATTCCTTTGCGATTTGATTCAGGTCATTCTCATAGCCATCACAGACATTCAGCAGACCTTTGTTGAACCATTTCTGATACCGCTCAACCACCTGCTTTTCATCGCCGCTATAAACCGTGTCTTCAGGTAGATAGAACTGCGGATCTATACAGTAGTAATGCAGTCGACCATCATCCTCAATTCGATAGAACAGGTTGATACGTGCTGCAATATCGATTTTTGATGATAGATCCACACACATCATGCAAGGCGTTGCTTCAAAGTCATCAATGTTTAGGTCTGGATTACCGCAGGCCTTCCACTTTTCCATGTTGAAAAATGCAGATTTTGCTGATACCCAAACGTTTAAGTGCTTAGTTTTAAAAGCACCTTGCTTTGATGCGTTCTGAATTGCCCGGCGTTGCTGAGATTCCAGATAGTCCGAATAAACAGAAACCCCATAATTGGGGTTTGCTTTGGCCAATACTGCCGGATCTGTCCAGTCATCTCCCTCATCAATGGTCCATATCCAGCCAAACAGCTCATCATCTGGTACGGTATCCAGGAGCATTTCCTGAACACGTGCACGTAAATCATAACAAGGGCCTTCAATATTAAAGCCAGCTGTTGTGATTGTGAAAATCATAGGCTGTCGACGTGCACCCATACCGGTCTGCATGGTGTCATACAACGCAGATGTTGGATGCTCATGGAATTCATCAACTACAGCACAATGCGGTGACTGACCATCTGGTGGGTCCCCGATGATGGGCTCAAAAATAGAACCTTCGTCAGGAATCTCCAGGCTACCCGCATTAATCAGTACGCCAGCTGCTTCAATAAAATCTGGTGAACGTACCGCCATTAAGCGTGCAGGTTTAAAAACTTCCCATGCCTGTTTCTCGGTAGTGGCACCCGCATAAACTTCTGAGCCAAATTCACCATCATTGGCAAACATGTTAAGAGCCACGCCAGCAGCGATTGCAGACTTACCGTTTTTACGCGGCACCTCCCAATAGCTTTCACGGAAGCGGCGGTACCCGTCTTTTTTACGAACCCAACCAAATGTGCAACCAATACCAAACTTTTGCCAAGGCTCAAGCGTGATGCTCAGGCGCTTCATTGCCCACTCACCCTTGGTATGGGGCAGCAATTCAATAAAAGCGATCTTCTTTTCTGCTAGTTTTGGCTCAAATTTATAAGGAAAATCTTTATTTTTTGACTTAATCAGGTCATCTAAGTGGCGTTTACAAGCAAGTTTTACCCACTTACATGCAGGTATTTTTCCTGAAACAACCTGCTTTGCCCATTTATTTGCAATGCCAACGTTTGGGAAAGCTGTCATTTCGGCCTCGCTACATATTTAGCACCTGCGCAAATTTATTTGTTTTAGGTTTATTACCCCCACCACCTAACCGTCCCCGGGAAGATGGATCCAGACCCAGCATTGCCCCAAAAGAAGCCATCTGTTTTGATGCCTCATTCACTGCAGTCAAGGCTGGATTTTTAATCGTACTGCCTTGCGCTGTTTCCAGTGTGGGTCCATTCTCGACTACTTCTTTTTGGGCTACGCGCAAGTTGTGATAAGCCATGCAGAACATTTCCACGTTGTGCATGTCTGTAATTTTAAGAACTTTGTTTTTTAATAATTCCGGAATAACCGAGCGCCACATTATCTCAGCGTACTCCATCTCTGAAAGATATTCTGGTACCTCAATATCTACGACATCAGCAAATTCAGGCACATTGGTATTGAGAGGACGTCTGCCCGGGTTGCCAGCTGCCAGTTTTGTTTCCTGTGGTTTTGGCTTTCGGCCACGACCAGGAACTGAAGAAACTCCACCCATTTGTCAACACCCTGAATTTTTAATTTCGCGCACGTAAAAATGAACGGAGGGGGGCGGTCATTTAGGCAAAGACCCTGAACTCTCGACCCACCCTCCCCCTTCTGTAGCTGTTTTTTCTCTATGACACGGTGCACACAACGACTGTAGATTGTCTGGATCATCTGTACCACCGTGAGCCTTAGCCTTAATGTGATCGACGTCTGTAGCCTCAGCCACACGCCCAGCAACGGAGCATTTCACACAGAGATAGTTATCACGCTTCAATATGCTTTCACGCAGTAATCGCCATGCATAACCATAGCCACGCGCCGTAGTTGATCCTGATCGGTCTTGGCGTGCTGTCCAGTTGCTGCGCTTATGTGCATGCTTATCACAATAGCCTTGTTCTTTTGGTGATTTGGTTAGGTTTGGACAACGAAACTCACGGCATGGTCTGCTCATCTTAATAACCTTAACGTCTGCGTGATGCGCTATCTTTTAAATACTTTCCCAGAGCAACATTAGTATTAGCACTAATGACGCTCTCACTATTATTCAAAGTCCAATATCCTTGATCGCTACCAAAATCAGCACGAATCAGTCCAATATCCTTAAGCTGTTCATCAGTAAGCTGCTCAAGTGTCATACCTGGGCAGAGAACTATTGCTTTAGACTTATGAAACTTAGACCATGCATCTCTAACAGCCTTAGCTATCTCAGGAGTAATCTGCTTTTCACACTTGATTACATTGATTGCAGCGACCTGTGATAAAGGCTCAACCGTAAAATTAACAACGATTGGTCGCGTTAACCACTTCTTAATTAGTTCAAACATATCCATCAATCCAAATAAGGTGACTTAGGTTCATCTTCATCATCTTCGGTCTGCATCATCGCTATCAGCTCATTGTTCTGATCCACGATACGAGCCATGACTTTATTCTGTTCTGCCAGTAGATTGCTTTGAGCTGTCGTCGCCTGGCTTTGGTTGTTCATTGCTTGAAGCATCTCGACCAGTAAGGCGTTCGATACACAGCCGCATTCTTTCTTTTGCTCGTTCACTTTGCTTCCTTATCCATTCACGGTTTCTTTCACACGATGCACATGTCATCTGAATCACCCAAGGTCACATTGATTTCGTTAAGCAGGTATTGATTGACTTGATCTACAGTGGAAACATTCACAAATACCAACTCAACATCTTTGATTGCCAAACCAGTCTCAGCCTCAAACAATCGTTTGCGATTAGCTATGTCCTGGTATAGATCCCGCTTAAAGGCATCGAGTCGTTCTTGATCACTTTTACCCACGGCGCTATCTCCGACTTAAATTGATTTGAATGTTCTTCATGCGAGTACGGATGTTTGCCATTACTTCATCAATAGCGATCATCTGTTTGCTATTCATGAATGCTCGACTTAGGCTCTGGTACTTCACCAGCTCATCATGCAATTCATTTAGATTCTTTTGGGCTTCTTTGACATCCATACGCACCACCAATAAGAAAAGAAAAACCCCTCAACATCTAGAATGCGAGGGGCTTTATTTGCCGTAATACGTCCGGCGAATTTTAAGAATAAAAAAAGCCTGTTTAACTCTCTCTCCAATTAAACAGGCTTGACTTGCGCTACAACTTATTTCTTATTTGCAGGGCTACCATATTGTTTAAGTATTTCAATCTAATGACATGGCTATTTGTTTGAGTGATTGTTATTCAACTTCTTTCAAACAATCCCGACACACCTTGATTTCTTCATCATCAACCGTGTAATCGATTTCAGTCGCACCGTGTAGGCCGAATAAACACATCAGTAATCTAAGCATGATTTTACTCCTGGACAATCAAGCAATCATGTCGCAAGAAATGTCAGTTATTTTCACTTATAAAACATAAATTTATAATATTCATTACTGAAATAATGTCATTAACTTTGTTGAACTAAGCAAGATTCATTCCTGGTTAATCAAGCATTTTAACTTGGTGTGATTACACTAGTATTTCTCAGGGCAATAAAAAAGCCCACCATTTGGCGAGCTTTCCTTGATGCTTAAACCTATTTTTGACATTTCACGTTAAACTGGTATTCGTCTTGAGTGACCTTAATTTTAATATTTTTATATTTTCGTTTGTTTGGATCCATTGCCGAGCCAGCCACTTCCTCAAAAAAACTACGATCATTCATTAGCTCGCCATACGCTTTATAGCCTAATAAAATCTTTTCAGGCTTTTCGCCTTCAGCCACTAATTTACCGAGAGTATCTTCTAGTTTTTTAACAGTTAAAATCGCCATTTCAATTAGAGCTCAAAAACAAAAAGGCATTATCACTTAATTTTATGAATAAATAATGTCAAAAAGCCCACCATTTGGCGAGCTTATTTTCAAATAGCCCAGGCATTAAAAAACCCGCATCTAAGCAGGCTTTTTGGTGCAATCAAAAACAGTAGCTTTCTTGCACAAAAATTGGAGATCAATCCAATATGGTCAACGCTGTATAACTTCGCCAACCATAACATGAATATAGTAGTTTACTGCGCGCAATACAAGTGTTTTAATTGATTAATTTTTATTCTTTTATGCTTATGGGGTGTGGTGATGAAAAACACATGGATGAAGTTTGACTTTTACCAACTAAATATTACTACGAAAGAAGATATTAAAAATGCTGCTGATATTTTTAACAAAGTTATGAGCAATCAATTTGAATGTTGTTTTGATAGCAATGGATACACTAGAGAGCTCTTCAAAATAACTCATAGAAGCTCACCTTGTAATTCTTATACTGGAATATTTAGAAAATTTAGGACTGATAAATTTCCTGAAGTAGGGACTCCTGGAGGAAACGGAGTTCCTGTTGATCTAAAGCCTGGTGAAGGCCTAATAGAATCTAACTTTTTTATTTTTTATCCTGAATTTAATTTACTTATCTGGCATGTAAATGGATATGGTAGTCTCCCTACTAGATTCGCCGATTTTCTAAAAAATCTATCAAACACCCCTGTAACAGTAGAACCTATTATTCAAGCCGATGCTGTTAAAGAGCTAATGAAAGAAAGTAGTCAATTAAAAAAAATTATTGCAACTATTGCTCGCCCTACCAACCCCGAACTTTATGATGTAAGCAATGAAACTAAAACAATATTCGCATTAATGAATAATACGGATGCAGATCGCTTTAACCTCACTTTAGCAATTGACTTGCGTAGCAATAAAAAAGGGAAGTTAAAGGGCCTTAAGGATACTGCCGTTGAATTGGTAAATCTGAATGCTGAAAAAGCTATCGCAGTAATTGAGGATGAACATGGTTTTGTACATCCTATCGACCTTATTGCTCATCGCCTCTCTGATAGACGACAAGTTGTGACTGACAAAGGTTATGTACAGCCTAAAACAATGTTCAGTTTGATAGATAATGTGTATGTAGACAATCAAGGAGCTTTAAATGACTACTTCGGCACCATTGATTCGCGCATTGCCTAAATACATTTTCTGTATCTTGCTACCTATTGTTTGTGCTTATCTATTTTATAATTATGCCCCCTTTAGTTTTTATGCTGACAATACTCAAACTTCTCAATTTGAAATAGCAAAATTTACTGCAACAATTTCTGCGACTTTATTGGGCTTCTTATTGACAGCAATAGCAGTTTTGACAGCTTTAATGGACAAAACATTAATTGCCAATATGAGGAAGACTGGCCACTATCCCAAGTTCTTAAGATTGGCATTATTTACTAGCTCGATATTCTTAATAGTTACTATTTTGGCTTTTTTGGTTCTATTATTATATCGAACAGATTTCTCCCCTATAGCATTCAGCTTAATGATTGGCTACTTGGTTCTTTCTTTCTTGCTTCTAATTAGAACTGGATATAGTTTCTTTAAAATTATCTATAATGTGTAAGGACTCTTATGAGTCCTTTTTTAATTGAAACAATATAGAATCCAGTCGACTATCCAGCCAAGTCTCAGCAGCTAAAAGAAACTTATCAATATTACGGCGATCCACCTTGGTCTTACTTGCCAACACGGCGATCGGATATCCCTTCAAATAATGGAATTCAATCCACTGGTACAGATCTGGTCGTGAAAAGCGCAACTGCGTCACCAGGTGATCAATAGCAACCAAGGCATCATCATCTAGCATCACCTGAACACCTGACGACTTCTGCCCCTCTTTCAAACGCATCAAACCATATGTAGGTGAGGTATAAGTCAATTCACTTGGATTATATGAAGCATGGCGCGCCCACTTACCCCACTGCGCCAATTCATTTTGCATCATTCGAATCGTTGGTTTTACTTCTACAATTGCGCTCATTTATAGTCTTCCCTTAAATCTTCCAAAATCTTTTAAAAACCAACATTGCTGCATCACGTGCATGCTCATTCGTGCGACCAGTCCAACCAGTGATCTTCTTAAACAGATCCGCTTTGGTTTTAGTAGCATTTGCTTTTGGGTGAACCATGATGTAATTGAACTCTTGTTCTATACATCAGTCCTCCCAGATCTGCGCATCACGCTTTACCGACCCCACGCCTTGAGCTTTTTCTTTACCACCAGTAAACCAAGTACGTTTACGAGCATCTTCGATATACAGCTTTAAACTATCTTTCCCATGAATTGCTTTTATTTCCTGAACAGCTTGCATTGCCTTGGTGATACTTAAGCACTCCACTTGATGCAACTCCCCACCGGTGCCATGGTCCATTGCCACGGCGTAACCGGTTTTAACTCCTGTATCGATGCCGATGAGGATTTTAGTCACTGGCACCTCGCCACATCATTACAACAAAGCAAGCCATAAGAATAAGCATCAGCGCACCCGGAATTGCAGCCCTGAACTCAGCAAAAAGAACAGTATTGCAAATCAAAAGCACTGCGGTTTCTTGTTGGAATTTATTCATGACTCACCTCGCAACACAAACTCCTTATCTCCTTTGCACCAACACACATATGCGATTTGCACGGTTAAATTGCGGTACCCAATACCCTGATCAAAATCAAATAAGCGCTCGCCGTAGATAAATCTAAGCTGAAGGTAAAATGGTTGGGCAGCAAAAAAGGTTTCAAATTCTTTGCGCTTATCTTGTTGTTTAATGATGGTCACATCAGCTACGGCGCACATAAACGGAATGCCTGTATCTAAACGGCCAAATACACGACCATCTTCAATACGATCAATAATTCCTTCACCAGTGAATTGCTTTCCTGAAAAATCAGTACTCGATTCAGAAATAAAATTAACTTTTACGCGGTCATGAATTTTCATTGATTGATTACTACCGTATTCGGGCTGATGTGGTTCTTGATATCACTGCATGTATCAATGCGGTCGTGATCGGCGATTGCCGCTCTCAGATCATCCAGGTAAACCGTTTTGTCTCTAATGCCAGAATCCCCCAAACGCCACGAGTAGCACTCCGCACCTTCTGGAGCCTTTTCCACAATCTCACGGCACCTTTCTATGCCACCATAGCGCCGCACCAAGCCTTGAGCATCTACGCCATATTTTTCGATTAAGTTCATACGGCACCTACCGATTTAAAAGTTTTTACAGCCTTCTTAACCAATTCCCATCGATCAACAGCAAGTTTCGTATGGCCTCTCGCAGCATCACGCAAATGTCGAGTTTGATAACCCACTATTTCAGAAAGTCGTTTAAAGTCATCTTGGCTTGGGAACTTACTAACAAACTGACCCAGCACCTCAGCCTGCTCTTTCATTTGAGCCTCAGCCTTTTGTTTTGATGCTGAACGCCGTTGCTCTTTAAGTGCCGCTTTGTACTTTCGAATTTCTTCATTTTTCACTTCAATCGCTTTTTCGCGATCAATCCGGTCCTGCTCACTTCTCACAGCATTTGGAGCGCCAGCCGGAAGAATTCCATTTTTGAAATGAGTAAAGCCGCGATCTAATTTCCTAACCTCACCACCACGTGCAAAGAATTCCTCCAAGTCACGCTCCAGCTGGTCACGCAAACCACGTTTAGCTTCCATCTGTGCATGAGTAATGTTTTTGCCCATCTGTATTGATGTGATGCGCTGTTCTAGGATCTCGTTCATGCTGCTCTCCCCGCACGCTTAAAAGCACCTTTCACTTTTGCAGCCAACTCAGGCGGACACGGCACTCCTTTACGATTGCGCTCATCATAAGTTAAAGACTTAGCCTTGCCCCCTTTCTTCCACATTTCCTGCACACGGCCTTTTTCCTTCGCCCGTGCAAGGTAGTCCTGATAAATCGCATTAAAGGCGTAATGCGCTGCTTTCTGCCCCTCTACGTTGAGGATATGGCGCACCTCATCAAGACTGCGCTTCGCAAGTGTCGTAATTTCCGATTTTTTATCATTTTCAAACTGCAACGCTTTGGCCCATGCCATATCTGCAGTCCACCAGTCACCACCTTGTTCACACCAGCTACGGAATTTCGGAAGGTTTGGACACCACTCTTCAGAATTCATACGCAAGATGCCGCGAGTGATATCAGCTGGAGTCAGGCCACTCAAAACAGTGCATGCCAACTGCACAAGCTCTTCATCTGAATAATTTGCGTATTTTTTAGTGAACTCAGCGCCGTAGACATCACCAATGCGGTTTAAAACCAGTTCTGCCACTTCAACTGGAAAGTTCACAGCAAAAGCGTTTTCGAATAATTGAATATTGCTCATTAGTTTGACTCTCCCACTGTGCGCATTTGACTTGGATCTGCTTGGTTACCGAAGCGACGGCGTTGCATTGGCTGTTGGTTTTGAACTGGAGTTTGTTGTTTAGGTGGATAAACGCTTTGATAACTTCCAATGATTGAAGCTTCCAGTGACTGGTTTGCCTGATCACCAAAGCCAACCAATTTTTTAATCAAAAGGTTTACGGCGTTTTCAGTAAGTGGTTTTCTGATGCTGTTGCGCATATCAACAAATTGAATCCATAGATCACGATTTACGTTCACTGGTAACTCAATTGCTTTTGCATCAAACAACGGTTGTTTTTTAGAAGTGGATTTCTCAGTTTTTTCAGAACCAGATTTCTTCTGATCACCCTTATCTTTATTTGTTTTTGTATTAGTTGTTTTTGAGTTGTTATTGTGTGTCGGATTTTCCGACAAGTTGATGTCGGTTTTTCCGACTACCCCTGTCGTATTTTCCGACAAGTTTGCAGTAGTCGGATTTTCCGACAAGTTGGAAATTTCACGCTCAGCAAGATCACTTAAGGAGTAGAGTGTTGCCTGGTGATCACGACCAATTCTTTCTACCAAACCAAGTGAAACTAATTTTTCAGCACCAGAAATCACAGCATCTTTTCCATAGCCTGTAAATTTCATAAATTGTGAAATACTGATTGCATCAGTTTCTTTCTGCCAGCCACGAGTTTTGCGAACAATCAGAATATAGATTGCCAGTGCTGCACCTTTCATTTCAGCCATTACGCCGTCATCAATGAGAGCATTAGGTAGTTGAAAGCTATTAGGAACAAAACTACTCATACCACCACTCCTTCACTTGTAAGCTTCTCAATTACCCATGCTTCACCTTTTGTAGTGAACATTGGTTGAGAAAATCCAAGCTCAGTTTGCTTAAGCTCACCAAAGCCTTTATCAATAAACCATTGCTGGAATACACGCGCACGTTTGACACCACGGCTATACACATCGAATTGATCCAGGTATTTATTCATTGCCATGGCTGACATTCGAAGTTTCTGGGCTACTTGAGTGGCATTGAGCAAAGTGTCACGCACTACAATTTTTTCGTAGTACTCCACTTTTGGCTTGTCGAGTTCAATTTTTCGAGCTTGATCGGCTGCTAATTGAAGTGCTTCTGCAAAAGTTTGAGGAAGTTGGACGGCGTTTTGGTTCTCAAGTTCATACCAGCGCTTTACCAGTGCTGCAGTGAATTCTGGGCAAAGTTGAGCAACCACAGTGATTGAGTCTAATTTTCCCTGCTCACCAGAGAAAACATAAACCTCAACATTGTAATTTCGGCTATTGGCTTCTTTTTGCACAACCGCCACTGGCGGGCATGCTATTACCCCTCTATCAACCAGGCGCGTAATTGAGCGCTTTGTGTCGTCATGGCGGGATTGAACAAGCTCTGAAATATCAAGGCTTGTCACACTCTGTTGATTATGATTAAATTGTGTCATCATATTCATGTTCATTTCCTTCTCGGGTTTGTGAACAACCGGAAAAGCCTGATCTAGACCATCAGGCTTTTTCTTTGTGGCTAGGGTTGATATATCGCCCAGCAGCTTTCTTTAATGCCTCATCAGTGGCAGCTGCATATTCCTGAATCTTTTTCAAAAATTCGTGTGCTTCCTCATATTCCTGAGGTGTGACAACGCTATCCTCTAAAACGTCATAAACGGTCTTAGTGGCTTGACCTGTAGCAATATTGGTTTGCAGCAAGTTCTCAACAATTGAGAGCTCGCGATGACTGTCACCTGATGAATTAACTGGAACCAACACGAAGCCAAGTTCATGCGCCCATACTTTGATTAGCTCAGGGTTGCGGGTAAAAGATTGGATCGCCTCAAACTTCTTTAGACTTGGAACATGGTTTTCCATGTTTGGATTGGCATAGTTCAAGATCATGTTGTGCGAGTCGCCAGTAACTTCAGCGATTTGTTTTGGTGAAATCCCTTTCGTTTGATGGATCATTTTGAAGATCGCGGTTTGGGCTTCTTTACTTAGTTCCATTTGTGAATCCTTTGAAATATTTCACGTATCGTCAAATCATTGTTTTTTAGATAATGATTAGGCAGCGTTGGTAGATTGCCAGCTTGCAAGGGCTTGGCGATCTGCTTTAAGTTTTCCTTGGCTAAGCAATTCGTAAATTGCTTGGGTGCCGAGTGGGATTCCTTCTTCTTCCCATCCGGTCAATGTGGATCGACCTTTTAGGATTTTTTTAGACAACTGAGAGTTGTTTTCTACGCTGTAAAAATTTCGTAGATCGGCAACATTCATTGTTCTGTTCTCCGAACTATATTTGTTCGGTTTATTGAATCACTTGTTCGGGTAAGTGTCAACTTAATTGTTCATACTTCCGAACACGTAATTAATGGAATGATTTTGTGATGACTTCAGCTGCAGATCGTATAAATAAAAGAATGAGTGAACTTGGTTTGAGTCAGGCGGATGTAATGCGAGGTACGGGTGCTGGTCGTGCGACCGTTTCGGGTTGGATCAATGGATCTAATTCACCAAGCGCAAAATACATGGAGTCTTTGGCCAAGGTTTTAAAAACAACATCGTCGTGGATTTTGAATGGTCAAGAAAATAAAACTAACCAATTGGACAATAGTGTTGACTTAAAACCTTTATACACAGTAGGTTATGCTCCTGTAATATCGTGGGTACAGGCAGGAGATTTTACCGACATGGAGTCAATCAGTAACCTTGCGGAATGCGAAATGCTTCCTTTGGTGCCAGGTGCCGGCAGAAGAAGTTTTTATCTTGAAGTAAAAGGCCTGAGTAATGCGCCTTACTTTGAAGAAGGCGAAAAAATCTGTATCGATCCAGATTGGTGCCTGGAAGATATTCAGACTGGCGAAATGATTGTAGTTAAATGCAATGATACTGCGACATTTAAGGCTTTGATTTCAGAATCAAATGGCTATTTCTTAAAGCCTTTAAATCCGAACTGGGGTGAGAAAATTATTCCACTTAATGAGGATTGTGTGCTTGTCGGCAAGTATGTTGGCTCATTCCGTCCTGCTAAGAAGTTTAACCTCTCATAAATAAATAATAACTTTTAAACAGCCCGCCTATATGGCGGGTTTTTATTTGTGTTTTAAAAAAATATTCGATATTTCGAACATAATTATTCATTTTTTCGAACAACCCTATTGACAATATTGTTCGGTTAAACGAACATTAGTTCGAAGACAACAAAAAGCCCCAGCGTAGCGCGAACTACCTGGAGCATGACTCATCACCCTACTGAGTGAAATTATTATGAATAAAAACCCAATCCAAAGCAACCTGCCAGAGTTCGGCCGATCAAGCATGACCTCTGAGTGTTTGTATCAACACCCAAAGCCTAAATCTGTAGCGAAAGAAGTCGCTTCAAATGTTGCAGCTTGGTCTTTAGTTTTCTCAATCCTTTTAGGTCTTTCAGCAATGTTTATCGATCAGGCTGACAAAGCGTCTAAGCGCCAGGTTGAAGCAATTGCCACTTCTGTTGGAACAAACAACTAATTCAACACGGCTTACACAAGTAATTTTTGGAGAATAACCATGTCAAAAAACAAAACCTCTTTCGCTCAAACACTTGAAAATTTACGTCACGGTACTGTGGCTGAAGAAATTGATGAGCTGCTTACTGAAGCACTCCAGGCAACGGCGGATACCGGCAAGCAAAGCAAGGTCACTATTTCTTTGACCATTAAGCCAAATGGCAACGGCGTCTACAAAATCATGGATGACGTTAAATCAATTCTTCCTAAGTTCGATAAAGAACCAACTGTTCTATTCACCGATGGAAAACAGCAGCTTGTTCGTGAAGATCCACGCCAACAGAAATTGAATCTTGAACAGATCCAATCAAGCGGCCCAGTAGATGTGAAAGCACTGCCGGAAACCAAAAAACCAACTTTCAAAAACCTCAGCTAATTAAAAGGCCTTAACAACATGAATAACTCTGAACTAAATAATCAAGTGGGTACAGTAATGCATAAAGATGCTTTCGTAATTGGTCAAACTTCTCTACAGGCAGCTGGTGACGTTTTACCTTTCGTGGTTACACCTGAAGGTGGCAGCGTTCACACCTTTGAAGAAACACTGGAACGCCCACTTCAACTTAAGCAAGCAACAATCTTGCATACAGCAAAAGACCTGATTGCCTACGTTAATCGCTTTGCAGATGAAGACTCAATGGTTTTTGTAGATGTACTGGGTGGAAAAATTCAAGCGGTACTGGACTTCCACCAAGCCGAAAAAGTTGCAGGTTATGGTGCTAATGCTTATCAACGCCATTGCAAGCACACTGCTCACTTCATTGTTAGTAAGACTCCAGAATTTGAAAAAGTTGTAGCGAACTCTGGCCGAAAAATGTCACAGATGGATTTTGCATTATTCCTAGAAGATGTAATGCCGTATGTGAATCAGCCTGCTGCAGCTGAGCTTTATGAAATCGTGAATACTCTTCAGGCCAAAACCAATATCGATTTCAAATCTGGTACTCGTACTGACAATGGCCAAGTGTCATTGACCTACAACGAAAACATTGAAGCCAGTGCCGGACGCCAAGGCAACTTGAATATTCCTGAGCAGATTGTATTTGGTATTCAGGTACATCGTGGTGGTGAGCATTATGCCCTTCCAGCTCGTTTCCGCTACCGCATCAAGGATGGAAATATTGCTTTGTGGTACGACTTGGACCAGCTCGAAAAAGCGATTGAAAAGTCTATGGAAGATACCGTGACTTATATTCGCGAAGGCAAAACCGTATTCAATAATGATGATACTGAAACGGCGTTACCAGGTGTTCCATCATTTGTGACGATCCTTGAAGGCTCTGCAAATATCTAACCATTAGACCGGATGGCCATGCACTGCGCATGGTCATTTAAAGGATAGTGAAATGAATTACCCACCCATTGAGCCCAAAGGCACCAAGAAAATTCATTTTAGCTTGGCTGCACCTTTTGAAAACTGGCTATTGAATGACGGGTATCAACCAAAACTGGTCAAGCATGCCGCCTTGGTTCGATACAGCAAATCAAATAAACCTACGCTTGAAATTGATGGCACTGGAAAGATGAGCGAAGCCACTCAAAAGCGCTACGCCATTTTTCTTAAGCAGTATTTGAAAGTTGGTAAGCCCTTACTGGTTTCTTTACGGGCTCAGGCACCAAAATTATTAAGGATGGCGGCGTGATGGAAGATAACAAATTGTGGTGCGTAGGCATCTGTCCTGAAGATGATAGTCCTCATGAGCAGTCACCTGCTGCATCAAAAGAAATTGCTGAACGTGCTTTGGCTCGATACAGAGCTATGACTAAAGCTGAAGGTAATCAGTTCATGATCGAATCATTTGATGAATACTTCCAGGCTCAAGAATGGGAAGGCACAGCTGAAGAACACCAGGAACAAATGTTTTATACAGAAGACTGGTTTAAAGAGCCGATGTACCAGTGCTTTGACCTACCAACAGCATGCAAAGTTTTTGAATATGGTGAGATTGTTAAATGCTACAAAAAAGGCTCATCACCACTTACCACATCAAATTTTGAAGAAGCCAAGCGCTTCTATGAGGTGGCGTGATGGATATTTCGGAAAAACAAGCTGTATGGTTTGAGCAAAGACCATTATTTGAGGCTGAGTTTATTCACTCTCATCTTCTACCGTTTTTCAATTTCAATGAAAACACTGGTGATTATGAAATCAAAAGTGAATGTGTAAACAACACTGATGATGAGGATCGAAAGGTTGCTTATGAGACTTTAAATACCGGCTGGGTTATGTGGTTACGTGCAAAACGTGATGCCAAAGCCCAAGCGGTGCCGGAAGGGTTTGTTTTGGTACCAGTTAAAGAAATCAAAGAGTGGTATTTAGATGATAGTGAAAGTATCTATCGCGAAGACCCCGACTGGCTTTGTGATATCTCTATTGGTGAAGTCGTAGAGGTTGAGCATCGGGTTTCATATGAATTGGATCAAGACCCTGTTTTTGCAGCTATCCAATGGGATGAAGAAAACGGTGATGTCGGATATTACGAAACATTCAAAACTAAGGCTGAGGCTGAAAAAGTAGCTGCGCACTGTAAAGCAATGGTAGAAGCACAGGAACCAGCCAATGACTAATCAAATAGTTGAGCCAACCCCATTCGATGATGCGCAATGGCTCTGGTGCACCAACTGGTGCAAGAAAAAAGGTTTAAGTCCATACGATGCAGTGAATTGGGCGAATGCAAAAGCAGAATATTTGAAGGCTCAAGGAGGAAACAGTGACTGATATTCAAAAACTATGTGAGCACTGTGAAGACAGCGATATTGATCAGCAAGTAAATATTATGGATCAATTCATTGAAAGCGGTGAATTCAATAAAACTATAAATGATTTTTTCGGGTTACCTGAATCAGTAGTCCAAAGCTTAAAGGAGGTGTCTTAAATGGGAATTTTTCAAATCACCGTACAAGGTGAAGCACCTCAATTATTCGTAGGCTCTGAAGTTGGCGGTGCAAAGATCGTATCGATCAAGGATGTAAGCCCAAAACTGGTATCAGCTGCTGAACTGGCTCAGTACTACGGTATAAGTGTAGATGCTGTTCGTGATCGTTGCGCAGAGATTAACAAAGGTACTTGTGGCAAATGTCTTTACGATCCAGAACAAGCGAACTTGATTTTGACTGCTAAGCCTGTGGCCAAGCGAGGGAGGAAGAGAGCAAATTAGCTCTCTTTTTTATAATGACATATTAAAAAACTATACTAATAAACTTTTTGGTTTATTACGCTTATACAGTTTAATTATCTCAATAAAAAAACCTTCTTTTTCTGCATTTGATAACTGACTTTTACTTTTTAATGTATCGAAATTAAGCTCGCGTCCATTAAGCTCTAAGATCCATTTGGTTAAATAAACGGAATAACGATGAACTACATTCCCATGGCGCTTATATAGATATTTCGTTTCAGGATCCAAGTATTCAAACTGATTCATAAATTCAATATTTTTATCATACAAAGCTTGTGTTTCACGATCCATACAATTAACCCTAATATTATTAACTTACTACATATAGCTTATAGAAAACTCTAGAAACATTAAATCCTCACTAAGTAAAAACCCCCTATTAAAGGGGGTTTTTTGATCCAAACGTATATTAAGTTAAGCGGCTTTATTCAAAATACTATCCGTGCTTTCTTGCATACTTGATAAAGGAGCAGTTGTGTAAGTCATTGACTTAAGGGATTCAAATGCAACTTTTTCAATTAATTGTTCACACTTAACTTTGTCAAATTTTGATGCATTGCCTAATGTTAAATTAATTACATTTTTCATAGTGGATCCTTTTGCTTAATTTTTAGTTTTTAAAACGAAAGGCTAACCAACGAGGCCCTTCGAATTTAACTGTTAAATTAAGCTCATCTAGAGCCTGCGAAGTAGCGGCTAGGCCATCATGCAGCTTTGTTAGATATTCTAATGTTGAGTCATTACGTGCGAAAATTTTAGTACACCCGGAATGAACGTTTTCTGCTAAAAAAGTAGACACACAAGATGCTAAAACTTTAGCATTGAATAAATCATATTCCTCTTTCGACAATATCTCAAGAGCAGGACTAAGATCAATCGACATAAGTTTAAGCGTTTTTTCCGATCCCATTTTAACTTTAATCACTTCTATTATCGCTACAATACGACCAGATCCCTCTTGAATACCTAGGAATGTAGACTGATTATTTCTGATTGAATAATCACCAAAGAGCTGATTTGAGATAATATGAGTAAAGTTACTTTCTATTAAAAACACTCGCTGCTGATCAAATGAAGCTTTCTCTGCTTCAGCCAACCATTCTGCTTGTAAATGACTTAATAGTGATTCATTTAAAATAATTTTGTTCAAAATAATTAACCCTTTTGCTTGTTCATTGTCTACATGTCGCTCACATACTGAATTTAAAGCTATTTTTTATAAACATCAAAGGGTTTTATAAAAAATAGCTTACGCATCCATCATATCCACAATATCTTCCACATCCGGGTTGTAGTAAGTATTCACCAGAACTTTGATATTTTTATGCCCTGTCACCTTGGCCAGAACTTCTACCGGTAATTTCTGGTTATTCACAAACCGAGTAATAGCCTCATGGCGTGTGTCATGGAAATGAATATCCGCTAATCCTACTTTTGCCTTGCGACGCTCCCACATTAACCGGAAAGCATTTTCATTTTGTGGAATCAACTTATCCCCTTCATGATCGATTAGATCCAGGAGTGCCAAAGCCTTTTTAGTCAGAGGAACATTACGAGCATCACCATTTTTAGTTTTTGGTAGATGCACATGCCGATCATAAATTTCCGCCATTGTGATACCAAGGATCTCACCACGGCGCATTGCTGTTTCCAGTGCGAATAGGAATGCCCATGCAACATAGTGCTCTGGTAATGTCGGTGTTTGCCCTTCACGATAATTCAATCCCTCTAAAATGAGCTGAATTTCTTCATCACGAATACGGCGATTACGTGCTTTAGGTTTGGCCGGTTTTTTAATGCCCATCCAAGGATTACTTTCCAATAAGAAAAGCTCTTTAACTGCATAGCTAAAAACTGACGAGTACAGCGCAATTTCCCGCAATACCGTATTTGCCCCAACCTCTCTTAAACGTTTATTACGCCAGGCAGTTAAATGCTTTGGTGTGATGTCATGAATCGACATATCTGCCAGTGCACCAAACTTTTCATCAAACGGTGCTAATTGCTCTTTGACGTATTTGGATCCACGAAGCTTTCGCCCATGCTCATCATAATATTTATGAAAAAGTGTTTTAAATGGGTAGTGCTGTTTTACGCCCAGATCTTCAGAAAGTTTATTTGCCTTTGCCTCAAGCATCTTTTGCGCAGCCCATTGCTCGCATTCTTTTACGGTGTCTCTGGTTGCTGAATATGTTGTTCCAGCAATCATTATTTTAATTCTGTAGCTTTCACCGCGCTTGACCGCTTTAGGCATTTTCATGATCTATAACTCTATATTCTTGGTCTAATCTTGGTCTAAATTTAACTGCATTATCGGCAAAAAGTAGCGATTTTACGGATAGTGCTGTTAAGGGTAGACTTTATTCAAGACAACAAAAAAGGGTTTTAAGCTATTGTTTTCGCTTAAAACCCTTATAACATAACGTTTAGAATCTTGGTAGGTATAAGCAGACTCGAACTGCTGACCTCTACGATGTCAACGTAGCGCTCTAACCAACTGAGCTATACACCTAGAATGCTTGGCATATTATAAATTTTTTCTCATTAAGACAAGCCTTTTCATTTAGTTTTTAGAACATCCGAGCAAGTTTTAAGCAAATCCTTGAATTTTTTCAATTCTTGCTCAGTTATTGAGGTTCCCGAATAAAGATTTTTTTCAAAAACCTGTATAGCTTGAATAAAGGCAGTCTGGTTTTCAATCTGAACCTGTTGAGATAAACGCTGCATCCAGTGATGAAAAGTTTCTGCAGGCTGTTTTTTGAGATGATCAGTTAGAGATTGATTCAGCTGTTGAATCGCACGATCAAATGGAGATTGCGCCTGTCGGGCTTTTAGATAAATTCTAAAGATATAGGCCAAAATCAATAGCGCAATACTGCCCAGTAAAATTATGACACTCGAATAAACTGAACCGAGGCCTAATTTTGATAACCAGTTTTGTTGTGATTCTGCATTATAACCCACCACCTTACTTTGCCATTGGTAGCTGGCATAATCGCTCCAAACGCGTAGTTTGGTGACCCATAGATTATGCTGCGAGTTCCAGGTCGACTGATTTGCCGATACCCATGCATCCTGAGAAAGCAGATTTTGCATGCCATCATCTATACGCTGTGGAGCGATCATTGCGGTTGGATCAAAGCGTTGCCATTTCTGATCAATCCAAACCTCTGTCCAGGCATGCGCATCGAGCTGCCGGACTTCCCAGCTCATGCGATCTGGTGCCAACTCCCCCCCCTGATAGCCGGTGACCACCCGTGCAGGAATCCCGACATAACGCATCAACATCACGAAACTCGAGGCATAGTGTTCACAAAAGCCTTGCCGGGAATTAAACAGGAACTCATCAATCCGGTTTTGTCCTAATTGGCCCGGCTTCAGGGTATAAATAAAGTTATTCTGCTGATACCAATTCAAGACTTGCTGCACATAACGCCGAGGATCTTCCGCACTTTGCGCATATAGACGTTGTGCTAATTGTTGCGCTCTCGGGTCAAGTCGGCGCTGCACCTGAGTATTCGTTCTTTCGATATATTGCGTTGGCAAAGCCTGAGGATCATATGCTGTCCCGACCCACTGTAACGAAATCGGTTCAACACGTTGCGTGAGCCGTCTCGGCACAATGCTCCAATCCTGACGGTTATAATAACGGCGTTCCACAGGTATCGATTTTTCCAACCCCATGATCCAGAACACCGAAGGATCCGCAGCCAGATATTGGTAGTTCCAGCCTGTAGGTACGGGTGAAGTATCCATCGGTTGTCGCATTAAAGGCTGCTGATTGACGAAACTGCTGGTCCAGCGTTGCCCATCATATTCATCTAGCACCAAGGCTCGCCAATAGAGTTCTGAGCGTGGCGGAAGCTTGCTGACATCACCAATAATCCGGAAAGCAAGGGCACTGGATTGGGATAATTCAGCAATATCCCCAGGTGACATACTATCGCCAATGCCGGTCACACCCTTATTTTCAGGAATGGGAATATGCCAAAGTGGTGGCAAGCGCGGAAAGAAAATAAACAGCAAGATAAAAAATGGAACAGCGTACAAGATAAACTTGCCCACATGTTTGGCATCCTGTTGCAATGCTGCGCGCTGAGTGATCTGCTCCTGCTCAAAATCGCTAGTCTGAATCCGGTACAAACCAATCAGACAGCTGATTAAACACAGCACGATCACAATCGCCATCCCAAAAGATTGGCTATATAGGAATGAGCTGGCAGCAACAAACAGGGCAAAATTAAACAGAATAATCAGGTCACGTTTATTTTTACTTTCCAGTGATTTAGCAAATAAAAAAGTAGATAAAACTGCTACCCCAGCCTCAACACCAATAAAACTATGATGGCTCAAATAAATACTGCCGAGTGCCAAAGCCGTCAGTAGAAAAGTGCCCGTTTTGGGAAATGGCTGCTGACGTTTCAGGAAAATCCAGATACATACAATACTAATCGCAAAAATAATACTGAGTAGAACTGGAATAAATGCCATCTGGGCGATGAGAATCAGGCCCAAAGTCAGCACAATCGAGGTACGGATTTTTGCATTGATCATGAATTTACCCGCCTTAGGCCTGCGCCAACAATTGTTTGGCTTTCCGCAGTTGTTCTTCACCTGCGCCCTGAGGCAATTCGGCCTGTGGCAAATGCAGACTATACGCACATTGCTGCTGCTCGCACTGCTCGACCAGACCCATCACAAATTCAAGTTTTTCTTCATGTGACTGACTCGGCATATGTGCATAATGAATCTCGATACTGTGTTCATCCTCATATTGCTCAAAGACTTTGACATACAGGCCTTGTCCACGCGCAAACTGCTTCCAGGACACCGCCTGCAAGGAATCACCTGACTGGTAATTGCGCAATTCACGGAACTCATCCATATCCGGTTCAAAACGGTTAAAGTGATATTTATTTTCTGTGCTAAAAACTTCAGCTTTAGGCGCGACCCAGGCCGAATGCTGATGATAAAGATAGGTCCAGGCTCGAACTAACCCGAAGGGATAAACCGAATAAATCTGAATCACCGGGTAATCAAACTTGCCACGTTGCTCTGCATAAAATGGCAGAATAAATTGCTGCTTTGCTGCATTCAGATAAACTTTCGCTAGCTGATTCCCTGCTTTGATATACAAATAACGGGGGCGAAGTTGCTGTTGTTGAAAATAAAGATGCAAATTCACGCTATGACCGACCTGCCCGACATCATCCGCGATCAACTCAATTTTCAGGTCATGCAATTGTTTGAAAGTCAGATAAAAACTGATACATAGCACCGCACTGATTAAAAAGCAGAAACCTAAAATCAGGTTATTGGCATAGTTTACCCCGGCTACAAAGGTGATGAAGATCAACACCAGATACAGATAGCCCTGCTGATAAATAAATACCAAGACATCTTTCTGCGAGAGCTGTTTCTGCTGTGAGAATTGAAAGCGCTTGGCCAGCCATTTTTGCCAGGTTTTATCCAAGAGAGGACTCCTTTAGCTGACCGCAACCTGTTGCATCACATTAAACGTTTCAGCTTCACTTAACCCCAGACGATGCGAAGTCACCGCGACAAATACAGCCTGCACATCATCTGGTGTGACAAAAGCACGTTGCTGAATCAAAGCATACGCTTGTGCTGCGCGCTTCAAGGCCAGAAGGCCACGCGTAGAAAGTCCATGACGGCTTTTACGGGTTTCTTCTGCCAGATCAAGCAAATATTCCTGAATCGCTTCACTGATAAATATCTGATGCGTCAGACTTTGCAGATCCAGAATTTCATCTTCGGTAAAAATATGCGCTAGACTTGCAATCAGGGCAAAACGGGATTCCTGCTGTAATAACAGTTTTTCTGCATGGCGTGATGGATACCCCAAAGATAAACGCATCAGGAAACGGTCTAGCTGGGATTCCGGCAAAGCGTAAGTACCACTTTGGAATAGCGGGTTTTGTGTCGCAATCACCCAGAAAGGTTTCGGTAAGGCATAGCGTACGCCATCAATGGTGGCATAGCCTTCTTCCATGGCTTCGAGTAAGGCACTTTGGGTTTTGGGACTACAACGGTTGATTTCATCTGCCAGTAAAATCTGAGTAAAAATCGGGCCTTGTTTAAACTCGAACTGATGTTCTTTCTGGTTAAACATGTTAATACCGATGACATCACTGGCCAGCATGTCATTGGTAAATTGAATCCGCTGGAACTTTAACCCAGCCAGATGTGCCAGACTGCTGGCTAATGTAGTTTTACCCAATCCGGGTAAATCTTCAAATAAGACATGTCCGCCTGCAATCAAACAACAGAGTGCCAGTGTGGTCTGGGCCTGCTTATCCAACACAATGGCATTAACTTCTTCAAAAAAACGCTGGATCTTGGGTGCATAACTTGCAATTTTTTGTTCAAGCACAGTATTGATGTGTGCAATGTCGTTATTTTCCTTTTGTTTCATGCCCCAGATCACAATAATTTCCTTAATAAAACATGGCCTAAGATTAACATACACTGAAATTTAAATTTTCCCAAAAGATCAATCATCTGTCTGTGTAACTGAATAAAAATACTGATTAGAAAATGGCGAGGATTTAAATAATAGAAGAGTCAAAATGATCAGGTTGAAAAGAAGTAAGAAGCGCAGAAAACAAATAAAATGATCGACACAAATAGAGATCATTTTTCTTTTCGCTCAAATCTCAAAATACCAATCTGAGCTCATCCATCTATTTGAAAAGAATCATACTTAAAAGGTATAGAGACTTAAGCGATTTCATGGATTTTTATAATAAAACTTTTCTACGCTAGCTCAATCAATGACCTCAGATTTAACGCGATCGTCTATTCCTCATATTAATTTTTAACGATAAAAAAAAGCGCCCCGAAAGGCGCTTGCTATGAATTAATGATTAACACGGACACTTCTTCATATCACCGCCCGCAGATGGATAACGGGAATCCACACAGTGACGATAAAATGTTTTCGGGTCCATGGCTTCCAGATCGGGATGATGCTTGCGCATATGCTCCACATAGGTCTGGTAATCAGGTACACCGACCATCAGACGGAAACTTTGCTGCAAACGTTGCCACAAGGTCGCAATCCGCGACCAGTTTTTCGGATTCAGTATTAAATCCTTTTGTGACATTACGGTCATCTTGATGATTTTATAAATCATCGTTTTCCCGCTTTTGGCAAACTTCAGATTCATAATATTCCCCTTAATGACCTTTCGCTGGCTGAATCTCTTCAGGATCGCGATAAATCGCTTCTGCTTCATGTACAGATGGCTCAGGATTTGCCAATGCACGACGAATCACGCGAATTGCAGCAAACAACATGACAAAGGCTACAATCATAAAGAAAGCACAGAGCGCAGCATTAATCTGGTTCGACATCGCTACCGTCTGCATTTCTGCCACAGTTTTCGCTGGTGCCAGGATTTCATTATTGGCAATCGCCGTGTTGAAACGATCAGCCTGCGCAAGGAAACCAATCTTTGGATTTTCGTGGAAAATCTTCTGCCAGCCTGCTGTCATGGAAGTAATGAACAGGAACACTGTCGGGATAATTGTCACCCAGACATATTTCTGTTTTTTCATCTTGAACAGAATGACAGTACCAAGAATGAGCGCCATCGCAGCCAAAATCTGGTTACCAATACCAAACAGCGGCCATAAACTGTTAATCCCGCCGAGTGGATCGACTACGCCCTGATAGACGAAGAAGCCCCAGCCTGCCACTGCAACCGCAGTACCCAACAGGTTTCCGAAGAAATTATGTGATTGTTTTACTGCTGGAATCACAATACCGACAGTATCCTGCACCATGAAACGACAGGCACGAGTACCAGCATCAACAGCAGTCAGGATGAATAGTGCTTCAAACAAAATCGCAAAGTGATACCAGAACGCCATCATTTCACGACTGTTGAAAATTTCGGTGATGATATGCGCCATACCAATTGCAAAAGTTGGCGCACCACCAGTACGCGACAGAATCGAGTTCTCACCCACTTCCTGTGCCAGTAAATTCAAGGCTTCAGGGGTTACCACAAAACCAAGGGTTCGCACTGCTTCTGCTGCGCTTTCTGCGGTAGTACCGAGCAAGGCTGCTGGTGAGTTAATCGCAAAATAAATTCCTGGATCCAGAATTGCAGCACAGATCAAAGCCATGATCGCTACAAAAGATTCCATCAACATACCGCCATAACCGATCATACGGATATCGCGTTCGTTGTTGACCAGTTTCGGTGTCGTCCCTGAAGAAACCAAGGCATGGAAACCGGAAATCGCACCACACGCAATAGTAATGAACAGGAATGGGAACATAGAACCTGCGAATACAGGACCAGTCCCATCAATGAATTTGGTAATCGCTGGCAGTTTCATTTCAGGCATGGCAAACAGGATACCCACGGCCAAACCTGCAATCACGCCAATTTTCAGGAAGGTCGACAGATAATCACGTGGAGCAAGCAATAGCCAGACTGGCAGTACCGATGCAATGAAACCATAAATGATCAGTGCCCAAGTCAGCTCAGTGCCAGAAAGCGTAAAGAACGGACCCCAATATGGATGTTGTGCGATGTTTTCACCGTAGATAATGCCCAGCATCATCAACACAAAACCGATAATCGAGACCTCAGCAATTTTACCCGGACGGATAAAACGCATATAGATGCCCATAAAGATCGCAATCGGAATGGTGGCTGCAATACTGAATACACCCCATGGACTGTTGGTCAGGGCCTTCACCACCACCAGTGCCAATACCGCCAGAATGATGATCATCACGCCCAAGGCACCGAGCATCACGATAATACCGGCAAAAGTACCCAGTTCCTGTTTTGCCATTTCCCCCAGTGAACGACCGTCACGACGGGTGGAAATAAACAGCACCAGGAAGTCTTGTACCGCACCGGCAAGCACCACACCGACTAACAGCCAGATCGTACCGGGTAAATAGCCCATTTGTGCTGCCAAGATCGGACCGACTAAAGGACCTGCACCGGCAATCGCTGCAAAGTGATGGCCAAACAGAACGCTTTTGTTGGTCGGCACATAGTCCAGACCATCGGCCAGACGATGCGCAGGCGTTAAACGGCGTTCATTCAGCTCAAATACTTTGGTGGCGATAAACAAACTGTAGAAACGGTAAGCAATGCTATAGACACAGGCGGCGGCAAGTACCAGCCAGACTGCATTGACATGCTCACCCCGACTCAGTGCTAGAACTCCAAAAGAGACTGCACCCACAATGGCTACCAAAAGCCAAATCATTTTCGAAGTCAGCGTCGACTTCTTTTGTAAAGTTTCCATTCAATCCCTCATATTGTGATGCATACAAATCAGCGTGATTGTTGTTGTTCGAGGTACTGCTGTTTTCCCTTGCGACTTTACGCCTGTTCTTTCGCTTTTCCTCTAAGACTTTGGCATAAAAAAAGGGATGATTTAAATCATCCCTCTCGATAATAGTCTATTTTCAAACCATTATGCACGTTCTAAATAATCACCAGTACGGGTATCTACACGAACGCTTTCTTCTTGCTGTACGAATAATGGAACACGTACCACAGCACCTGTTTCAAGTTTCGCTGGCTTACCGCCACCGCCAGAAGTATCACCACGAACACCTGGATCAGTTTCAACGATTTTAAGTACTACGAAGTTCGGTGGAGTCACGTTTAAAGGCACGCCATTGAACAACATGATGGTACATTTTTCATTTGAATCGTCTTTTAACCATTTTGCAGCATCGCTCATTGCTGTTTTATCAGCTGCGATCTGTTCAAAGGTAACAGGATCCATGAAGTTCCACATTTCGCCATCGTTGTACAAGTATTCCATTTCTACTTCAACGATATCAGCCGCTTCTAGGTTCTCGCCTGATTTGAAAGTTTTTTCCAGAACTTTACCTGATTTAAGGTTACGTAATTTTACGCGGTTAAAAGCTTGGCCTTTACCTGGTTTTACGTATTCGTTTTCCATGATTGAACATGGGTTGCCATCAAGCATAACCTTAAGGCCTGACTTGAAATCATTCGTAGAATAATAGGCCATGACTGGCGCACTCCAAACTTACTAACTTTAATCTATTGATGCTATGGGCTGTTGCGATGTCATTTAGCAAGTCTGACACGAACATTGAGTTGCCACATGCACATTCATTTGATGTTGCGTATTCTAAATGAGCAATACACTTTGCCGCAATGAAAAAATCCGCTTTCACCCACTCAGGCTGTTTAAGTTACAATCAGACATGAAAATCCTTTGTTTATTCATGTCTTGCTCAACGTTAAAATACCATCAGGCGAGCACGAAGATCAGCATAGCTTAATCACTCTTTATTTTATAGCGCAGTGGATTATTGCGCTTCCGCACAAACTGTTAAACTGTGCCCATCAGGCTTTGTCCTCTCACTTATTATTGTTAATCTTCCGGCATGACGAACTATTTATATCAAGAACAAAACTGGCAATCACAGCTCAGCGACCTGATCACTGATCCACGCGAACTGCTTGAAGTGCTACAACTCGCACCTGAACAGCTTCTCTCAGGCGCCATTTTAGCTTCTGAACAGTTTAAACTGCGCGTACCACGTGCTTTTGTGGGCAAAATGCAGACCGGAAACCCTTTAGACCCATTGCTTTTACAAGTGCTGCCCCATCATCTGGAACTGGAAGAACATCCAGGATTTGTTACCGACCCCTTGGGCGAAGAACAGGCCAATCAGCAACCCGGCGTACTGCACAAATATAAATCCCGTTTCTTGCTGACACTGACTGGTGCCTGTGCTGTACATTGCCGTTATTGTTTCCGCCGGCATTTCCCCTATCAGGAAAATCTGCCTAAAAACGAAGACTGGATAAATATCAAGCAATATCTGGAAAGCCAGCCTGATATTAATGAAGTAATTCTGAGCGGCGGTGATCCATTAACCTTATCGAACCGGAAATTAAAAACCTGGATTGAACGACTAGAATCAGTACCACATCTCAAATTCTTAAGAATACATTCACGAGTTCCTATTGTGATCCCCAACCGAGTCGACGAAGAGCTACTTAGCATGTTAAAAAACAGTAGGCTACGTATTATTCTGGTGGTACACTCAAACCATGCATCGGAGCTGGATGACTTCACTTGCAAGCGTTTAAACCAACTGGTTCAACAGCAGATCACCGTTCTGAATCAGGCGGTCTTATTAAACGGGGTGAATGATTCTGCTCAGGTTTTAGTGGATTTAAGCTATCGCTTGTTTGATGCCGGGGTCATGCCTTATTATTTACATGTACTTGATAAAGTAAAAGGTGCGCATCATTTTGATTTGGTGCCTGACCATATTAATGAGATTTATACAGAAGTTTTAGCGAACCTTCCGGGGTATTTGGTTCCTAAACTGGTTCGAGAAATAGCGGGCGAGAAGAATAAGACACCGCTTTTTGGGGTTTCAACATTTTTGAGTTAAATAATAAAGATGAGCACGCATACTTCAGACATTTTTCAGACACCGACGGAACTTAAACGAGAGCAGTTGAGCTTTTGCCCAACCACTGCCAAGGCTTTGCAGGAATGGGTTGCGGGGATTTCGATTCTACAGCTGGGGAATTCATCCAAATCCCTGTTTAATGCCTTATTGGAAGTTTCCGAGCTGAAATGTACAGAAACCCTGCGCTTTGACCTGATTCAGGTCTTGCATCCCACCCTTGAAAATGTACTGACCAGTCTGGAAAAGCATTTCGTCAATCAGGGCCTGATCACTTCCGACCGGAATGACCAGATCATTGAACTGGCCATGCTGCTGCGCAGTCATTTTGCCAAAATTTATATTGATATCGTCAAACGCTGTAATCATCAGCTGACCCATCAGAAGTTTTCGCTATTTTCTCTAGGCAAAAAGAAGAGCATTCAAACTGCCCGGATGGTATCGATTTATTATGCCCTGCAACAACTCACACTTCTTTTATATCAACAGCATATGCTGTATAGCACGCCAGGTCTGGGACAATGGCTGGCTGCCCATCAACTGCTTGAATGTGCAATAGACAATAATTTTTATCAAAGCAATATCAATCAGGTATTAGGTACCCAGCATGAAATCCAAAATATTGCACATGCCTATGCACAGCTGATTTTACTGGATATCTTCAATACTCATCAGATCCGGCCTGCAGAAATTCAGGGCCTGTATCTATGCAGTTTTGACTGGGCCAAACTGGTACAGATCCTGCCGAAGGAAACCACGCTGTCCCGTTATGTAGTCGATGCCAGCAAAGATCATCCGCCGATCTTTCATACCCATCAAGAGCCACAGTTTCAGCCAAGCTTCTATATTTCTACCCAGAACCTGATGGATCATTTAACGGGGACTCAAAGCAAAAATGCCCAGTATCTGTCTCGGAATGAAAAACTGTTCCTGACCCCTGCATTGCATTTTCATATCTACAATCTGCTCTCAAACAATGTCGAGCGTCGTCATGAACGTTATGAATATTCAGCCCAGATCAATATCTGCTTTGGCTTGAGTGTGGCGCATTTTTACCTATCTAAAGGTAAAAACTTCAACGAAACCCTGGAACTCGAGGCCAATTATAATTTCCAGAGCGAAAGCAGTTTTGTCAGCTCGATGGAAAACGCCATTCCAAGTAGTTTTAGCAGCATCAAGGCGCTTGATCGTGAAACGAAACAGATCCATAGCGCTGAAGTTCTGGATATCAGTGTCAATGGTTACCGGATTAAATGGACCGGTGTTACGCCTGCCAATTTAAAAACCGGTGAATTTATTCTGGTTCAGGAAAAAACCCAGAGCCAGTGGCGTGGCGGTGTGATTCGCTGGATCAAGCAGTCCACTGACAAGAGCCTGGAAATCGGGCTGGAAATTCTGGCACAAGAACTCTTTCCTTGTGCGGCGTATGCACGTACTGAACGTCATCATGTCAATTATCAACCCGCACTCTTGGTGAAAATGACGCAACTGGATCAGGTTTCAACCAGTCTCATCGTGTCTGGCTCCCAGATGTTTAGGGAAAAACAAACGATTCATTTACGTCTCGGTCAGGAAGAACTCAAAATCTATCTGACCAAAGCACAACTGATTACGCAGAGTTTCATCCGTTTTGATTATGAATTATTGAATGATCAGGAAGAAGAGATGATCGAAAACTTTATCGATCAGCACATGAATGAAAGCAGAAATCATGATTTATGGGAAGCATTGAAGTGAGAAATCCATTATTGTCTAAAAAGTTAAAACGTACTGAAACACGTTTACTGATTATTGATGATAATCAAATTAGATATAACCAAATCCGTGATCTGCTGACCAGTAATGATTATCAGGTAGATGCTGTCCTGCTGGATGATCTGCAATCTTTTGAAAAACAATTAAATTTCAACTGGGATCTGATTATTTTTGGACGTGCCTACGACCTGAAATATGAACAGGCCTTAAGTTTGGTGCGCCTTTCGCAGCAGCCTAATCTGCCGATGATTTTGCTTAAACCGGATGATTACCAGGCTGAACAATATGCGCAATATATCCGTAAAGGGATCTATGACATTCTCAATTTTGACTACCTGGAACGCTTTTATGTGGGACTGGTTCGAGCATTGTCATTTAGCCGTTTGTCACAGTCTCACCAACATTTAATGACTGAGCTGGAAACAGCACAAATTCAGGCACAATCTTTAGTAGACGACAGCAACCGTGCTGTTGCCACCATTCAGGAAGGGATTCACATTCAGGCCAATGCGGACTACCTGAAACTGTTTGGCTTGCAAAATGAAGATGAGATTATTGGTCTACCGCTTCTGGATCTGCTCCAGCCTTCAGATTTGAATGATTTTAAAACCCGTTTCAAAAAGATTTCTCAGGGTCAATTTGATTTAGGTCGAGTCGAGATTCAGTCTCTGAATCCGCATGTGTCCGCATCTAACCCATTAAAATTGGAATTCTTGCCTTCAACTGCTGAAGAAGATGCAGTGCAAATTAGCATTGATACCCAATCTAAAACAGTTTCTTCTGAGAAGACTCCTGGAAAACCAAGCGTTTTTCAGTCACTTAAACGTGAACTGAACAAGCAGTCTGCACCAGTGAATGCCTTGGTCACTTTCTCTTTAAGTGCATATGATCCGGAAGTTCTACAGTCTGACTGGACCACTTTTAATGGGTACTTTGATGCAGTCAAAGAATTCCTCAAGGAACAGACCCATATTCCCCTGTTTAAACTGGAATATGATGTCGTTGTCGGTCTGTTCCAGGCAGACTCTAAAGCAATTCTTGAATCCAAACTGATCAGTTTAAATGCCTTAAGCAAACCGCAACTCATTACAGTGGGACAAAAGTCATTCCCTCTAAATTTGCGCTTAGGCTATGTCACGCTTGAACAGGGTTTACAGGATGAAATGCACTGCAATACGCTGATTGGACAAGCATTCTCGACATCTTTACCTCAAGCAGAAGCTGTACCTGAATTTAAACTCGACATTCCAGCCTCACTGAGCAGTCCAAGCTCTTTAGATATGCCGAGTATAGACTTCAGTGTTGCTGAAACACCAGTTACCAGCTCAACAGTTGCAGCTGTCAGTCCAGCAGTCACCTCTATTCCTAACGCTACACCTTCTATTTTGAAAGCCTTAAGTGAATGTCTAGAACGTGGCGAGATCCATTTAAAGTATCAGCAACTCTATGATAAAGAAGATACGCGTTTATATACCTATGAAGTGACCAGTGGCTTTATTTTTGAGAATAAATGGCAGGATATCTCTAGCCTTTTAGAACTTCATGAAGATGATGAACTGTCCATTAAACTGGATCGCTGGATTCTGGTTGAGGCCAGTAAACAGCTACACAACTTTATTACCCAGTATCCTGATGCAAGCTTAATTGTCAATTTGAACCGTGCCGTGCTATTTAAAGACCGCACCTTCCCGGAATTTATTTCCAAGCTGATTACGATTATTCGCAGCAAAGTGAAGCACCCGCTAATCTTGCAATTCTCAGAAGAAGATATTTTACTGAATCAGCAAGATGCACAAAAATATCTACGAGTGCTGTATGAACATGGTGCGCTGATTGCACTTCGTGATTTTGGTCAATCAATGTACAGTCCAAATTTACTGCGCGAACTGGAACTGGATGGTGTTAGCTTACATTCGAGCTTAACCAATATGCTTAATAAAGACACCGAGATTGAGCAGTTACAGGAAAAAATCACCAGTTACAACGAAATTAAGCCACTCAATATCCTGATTCGTGAATTAAATGATATGACACTTTTCGCGAATGCCTGGAACGTGGATGCCCGCTTTATTCAGGGGAATTATTTCCAGAAAAAACTCGATCATTTGATTGATGTACAAGATCACTAAGATCTTGTACAAGCCTGCGCATTTAGGAAATCGAATGATAATTTTTTAAATTGCAGGCACAAAAAAAACGGGCTTAAAGCCCGTTTTTTCATTTTGGGTATTAACGTTTAACAGAACGTGACATACCAGCAAAACGTTGTTTGAACTTGTCGATACGACCGCCAGTGTCAACGTTCTTTTGCTTACCAGTGTAGAATGGGTGGCAAGCTGAACATACGTCTAGATAAAGAGTTTCTTTACCAAGAGCTGAACGAGTTTCGATTACGTTACCACATGAACAAGTAGCAACTAAAGTTTCATATTTTGGGTGAATATCGGCGCGCATCGTCGATTACTCCATTAGATTCAAGAAGGTTTAGCTGTCATCGCTATTGATCACTCTCAAATGAGGAAGCAGGAACATCGTTCATGCAGATCAACACCACAACAGACCATTCTTTTGGCCCACCGAGACGGATACCGTCAGAGCTAAGCACAACAAGTGGGCGTCATTATACGTGAAACGAATTCAATATGCGAATTATTCTTCAGCTTCTGATCCAGCCTCTTTGGCCCACAGATTGGCAATAATCCCGCAGACCATTAACTGAATCTGATGAAAAATCATGATCGGCAGGACAATCATGCCCAGCGGCTGGCCAATAAATAAAATTTGCGCCATCGGCACTCCACTGGCCAAGGTTTTCTTGGAACCACAAAAGAATGCCGTTTTTTGGTCAGCGCGGCTAAAGCCCAGCCAGCGTGGAATATAAAGTGATAATAACATCACAATGGTGAGTAACACCGAGCAAGCCAGCAATAGCAACAACAAGGTACTCAAGCTCACTTCATTCCACAGACCAGCCACTACGGCGCTACTAAAAGCGCCATACACCACCAGTAAAATCGAACCTTGATCGAAAACCTTGACGATTTTTGGCATTTTCATCATTTGTGGATAGATCCATGGACGCAGAATCTGTCCTAAAATAAACGGCACCAAGAGCAGCAGTGTAATCTGGATAATCGATGAAGTCGGATCAAAACCATGATCAGATTGACCGAGAATAAAAAATGCCACTAATAATGGGGTAATAAACATACCGATCAGGTTGGAAAAAGAGGCACTACATACCGCCCCGGCGACATTGCCATGAGCCACTGAAGTAAAGGCGATCGAGGACTGCACCGTAGAGGGCAGAAAACACATAAACAGGAAACCCCAATACAATTCCTGTCCGAGCATTGGTAATAAAATCGGCTTGGCCAAAAGTCCGAGAATTGGAAACAAAGCAAAAGTGAGCGCAAAAACCAAAGTATGCAATTTCCAGTGCATAATGCCTTGCACTACGGCTTCACGAGACAATTTGGCGCCGTGCAGGAAAAACAGGATGGCAATCGCTCCTGTCGTCACCCAGCCAAAGACTTCAGCCGCCTGCCCCGAAACTGGCAGCACACTGGCCAGCAAGACCATCACAAACAACAGTATCGTAAACCGATCCAATGCCAAGAACTTAAGCATATCCCTATAATCCCTCAGATTTTATTGTTTGATATAAAAATGCCCGGCTATCTTAACAGATGCCGGGCCGATGCTATGCACTCAGATTGATGTAATATTTTCATCTATACATGAATGCATTTCATATATCTCGCTACGTCACACTTAGTTATTACGTGCATTGTTGTCTTGCTGGATCAGCTCGATCTTGTAGCCATCTGGATCTTCAACAAATGCAATTACAGTCACGCCACCTTTCATTGGGCCAGCTTCACGCACCACATTACCGCCACGCGCTTTAATCTCTTCGCAAGCCTTGTAAGCATCATCAACTGCAATCGCAATATGACCATAAGCATTGCCCAGTTCATAGCTGTCTGTATCCCAGTTATGGGTCAATTCCAGTACGGTGTGATTCTCTTCATCGCCATAACCGACAAAAGCCAGGGTAAAACGGCCTTCTTCGTAATCACGCTTACGAAGCAAAGTCATGCCAAGTACTTCAGTATAGAACTTGAGAGATTGTTCTAAATTGCCTACACGTAACATGGTATGCAGCATGCGCATATTAATCATCCTTCTGTACAGATTGTTGTTGGTGTTCACCGAGCAGTTTTGCGACCCAAACCACCAGAATCAGGATCGGAATCCCGATTAGAGTAGTCATCAGGAAGAAATTCGGATAACCGATATTGGTGACTATAGTACCCGAATATCCGCCTAAAATCTTAGGGGTCAAAGTCATGAGTGAGCTAAAAATCGCATATTGAACAGCGGTAAAAGACACACTGGTCAAGCTCGACAAGAATGCAATAAACGCAGCACCAGCCAGCCCAGCAGCCAGATTGTCGACAATAATAGCAAAATAAAGCCACTTGTCGCTATAAGGTTTAATTACCTTACCACTGACTTCGACTGTATCTGAACTGTTGCCATCCACCACTGCCAAGGGCTGAATATCGACATCCAAATTCTGGGTACTGCTCAGCTGATCATTGACCTGATAAACATGTATGGTTTGCTGTAGTGCTTGACCATCTTGCATCAGGACGGCACTGATAATATGTGCAGGTGACTGAATCAGTTGTTGTGCAGGAATCGCGGCAGTAAATACGCCTTCGCTTTCCAGTTTTGCATCAATATTCTGATCGTTGATTTGCAACACAATCTTTTGATTCTCTTGCAGTGCTTTACCGACATACTGGCCGCGCACTACAATGGTCTTGTCCTGTTCAGCTACAGTGAGGGTATTGTCACTGGTGATCGGCAGGATCTGTAACTGGGTGCTGTCCTGTTGTGCGGTCAAATATGGCATATTAACCTGCACTGGCGCTTGATTGGTATTATCTGCATTAAGATAAGCGGCTGACACTTGTAGCTGTTTGCTCTGCGCCAGCACTGCACTCGGTACATCTAGCTTCCAGTAACCCACTTCATCGGTCTCTGCCTGATAAACCTGATTACCGGCTTTAACTTCGACAGCTGCCAGTTTTTCACCAGACTTGACCAGTCCGATAAAAATCAGGTTGGTGGAACAGGCTAGCACGGCACCGACAAACATCAGTTTCATGATGTTCATCTTCTGGGCCAAGAGCCCGCCAAGGAATCCACCGACTAAAGAGAAAATGACTCCATAGACTTTAACCGCCTCGGCAATCTGTTCTTTACTGAAATTCAGGTCCTGATAGAACACATTAGAAATGACGCCGGCAATAATATCGGAGACCCGATAAAAACCGATCAGCAATAACAACACCAATGCCAGTTTCAAGCCATAACGTTTAAAGAAGTCTGCAACCGGATTGACCCAGGTTTCATAGGCCATCTGCCTGTTAACCGCACCCATTTTTACCAAGCTTGCACCAATCGCAAATGCGACAGCACCTGAGCCAATAAAGCGTAAGGCCTCAAAACAGAACAAGGCAAAGGTATCTTCAATAGCAAACTGTTGCTTGATACTGTCCACCAGATTGCCTGAATAGATATAGCTCAGTACAAAACTGATCACCGCAACAAAAAATACCGCAACTAAACGGAAATAATCACTGCGCACATAGTGCTTGCGTACACGGTTAACGTGCGGCTCGCGGATAGAAAGTGTGGTGATAATACCAACCAGCATTACAGCAGCCATCGCCAGATAGGTCCATTTCCAGGCATCGTAGATATAGTTGCCTTTGGCAGTTCCCAAATAGGCTGCCAGAAACAAGGCCCCAGCACCAGCGACAATCATCCCGATCCGGTAACCGGCATTATAGGTGGCGGCCAATACGGTCTGCATCTGGGTTTCCGCCAGTTCAATCCGGTAGGCATCAATCACAATATCCTGCGTTGCTGCGGAGAAACCAAGCAGGACTGCACCGAGCGCCATTTGCTGTAAATGTGTTGCACCCAAAGCCGGATCAGAAAAGGCCATAATGGAAATGGCACAGACAATCAGAATCTGCGCAATCAGCAACCAGGCACGACGACGTCCCAGAGCCTTGGTCAGAAAAGGGACAGGAAGTTCATCAATGAGCGGTGCCCAGACGAATTTAAATGAATAGCCCAATGCGGCCCAGCTAAAGAAAGTTACTGCACTTTTGCTGATTCCGGCCTCACCTAACCATAAAGACAGACTGGAAAAAATCAGAAGAATCGGCACACCAGCCGAAAACCCCAAGAACAGCATGATCAATGCACGTCGATCTAAAAATGCTGTAAATGCGGATTTCCAACCCGTCGTTTGTGTTGTCATTGCTTTATTATTTTCCGCAGAAAAACCAATTGCTGCTATTCAATCCTGTAATAGCGTATCTTTCAACAAGATTTATATATTTATCACATTTCCGGTTTTTTATTTTCTGGCAAAAGCGACATGTTGGCTTGAATTTTTCAAGTAAATCTGTATACCTTAACTCTCATCAACGTAATATTTCGTTTTGGATTTTCAACAGTGACCCAGAGACTCGATCAAATTAATTCTTCTATTGCCAGTAACACCAGCACAACTCCACAAAAAATCCGCTCAGATTTACTTATCTCTGCATTTGAACAAAGCGAAATTAAAAATACTCTGGACCATACCCGGTTAACATCCACCCAGCTGACGCACATTCCAAACTTAGAAAAAATTCCTGCGTCAACCAAACGGATCAAGCCCCTGAATAACTTTTTGGGCCAAGATCGCGCACGCGCCTCAGTTGAGGCCGGGATTGCCCTGCCTTATTCCGGCTATAACATTTTTGCTGTCGGTACCGCAGGTCTCGGTAAACGCACCATGGTGAAGCGTTTGCTGCAACAGCACGCCAAAACTATGGAAACCCCGAATGACTGGGTGTACGTCAATAACTTTCAGAACCAGCGTCAGCCGATTGCACTAGAACTGCCCTCGGGTCAGGGCCCAAAATTCCAAGCCATGTTGAATCAAAGCTGGCAAACGATCCTCAAGCAACTTGAGCGCCGTTTTACTGCAGAAACCTATCACAACCGCATTGAAATGATTCGTCAGGAAACCGGGGATGAGCAGCAGCAGGCGCTCATCGAACTCACCAAGGAAGGTGCAGAACTGGATCTGAAGCTGATCTCTCGACATGATGAGCATTGTTTTGTCCCCGTGCATCTGATTGATGACAAATTGCAGGAAATGTCTCAGGAAGATCTGAATGCCTTAAGCAATAAAGATCGTGCTGAACTGGCGTCCAACATGCGCTATATGGACAAGAAACTGGAACGTCTGGGTTTGCACCTGGGTGATCTGGAAGATGATGCACGTGATCGCGTACAGATCCTGAACCGCGATATCGCCAAGCAGGTGGTCTTACCGCGAGTCGAACAGATTCTGGCAAAATTCAAACATGTGGAAGGTCTGGAACATTACCTGAAATATTATGCCGAAGACATTATCAACAATGTCGAAATTGTGCTGGAACAGGAAGAAGACGATTTCACTCCGGCACTGTTCAGTCGCGTTCCAGCACGTTATCAGGCCAATGTGATTATTACCCATAAGCCGAACAGTGGCGCACCGGTAATCTTTGAAGATTTTCCAACGCATTACAATTTATTGGGGCATGTGGAACAACTGACCCAAAATGGTACGATTACCACGGACTTTACTTTGATTCGTCCAGGTACCTTGCACAAGGCTAACGGTGGCTTCCTGATGCTGGAAGCGGAACAATTGCTGGAACAGCCGTATGCATGGCAAGGCTTGAAGCGCGCGCTTAAATCGGGGCATTTAAAACTTTCCTCGCTCGAGCATATGATCACGCTGACCGGCAGCATTTCGATTGAACCTGCTTCAATTCCTCTGAATATCAAGGTGATCTTGCTGGCTGAGCCTGAGATCTATTATGAAATTTTAGAGCTTGAACCAGAGCTGGGCAGCATCTTTAAAATCCGTGCTGATTTTACCGATACATTACAACGTAATGACGATAACGAGCAGGCTTATATGCAGCTGATTGCCGACTATGTGCAATCCGATAAATTACTGCCTTTTGACCGTTCCGCTTTGGCGGCATTGCTCACAGATTCCAGTCGTCAGGCCGAAGATCAAAGTTCATTGTCATTACATGCCCTGACGCTGGGCGATCTGATCCGTGAAGCACATCATCATGCCTTCCAGGCCGGTGACAAGATGGTTTCAGAAAAACATATCAATACCGCACTGGATCACCGTAAATATCGTCTTGGCTATTTACGTGAACTGTACTGGCAGGATCTGACCCGTGGTACCCAACTGATCGAAACCCGTGGTCATCGTCTGGGCCAAATCAATGCCCTGTCCGTCATTCACTATGCTGATGTTGAGTTTGGTCTGCCTTCACGTCTGACTGCTTCGGTTTACCAAGGTGGCGGTGATATTCTGGATATCGAACGCAGTGTCGAACTCGGTGGCTCATTACATGCCAAGGGCGTGTTGCTGATGTCGTCTTTCCTGAAAGCACATTTTGGCCGTGAACAGACCTTGCACTTCTCTGCTGCGCTAGCGTTCGAACAAAGTTATGGTCAGGTCGATGGTGACAGCGCCACAGTCGCGGAACTTTCTGCCTTGCTATCTGCCATCAGTCAGTTACCGATTGATCAGTCCTGGGCCATTACCGGTTCCATGAACCAGCTGGGTCAAGTACAGCCGGTAGGCGGTGTGAATGCCAAAATTGAAGGTTTCTTTGATGCTTGCAAGTTACAAGGCTTGACCGGAAAACAAGGTGTAATTATCCCACGGCAAAATATGCAACATCTAATGCTGCGTAAAGATGTCACCATTGCTGTGGAAGAAGGCCAGTTCCATATTCACGCGATTGATACTATTGATCAGGCACTGGAAATCCTGATGGCGCGTCCTGTCGGTACCTTGGATAAAAAAGGTCGCTATAGCAAAAATTCAATCTATGCCGCAGTGATGGCACAGCTGGATTATTGGCAAGCGATTGAAGATGGTGCCGAACTGGTCGAAGTACCGAAGAAAAAGAAAAAAAAGAAGAAGAAAGACAAGAAGCAAATCGTCGAGCCACAAACTGAAGTTGAAGCTGATGTTTCGACAGTTGAACAGCCGGATGCAGCGACAGAGGATTAACTCTGACCTTGACCTAAGCAAAAATAGAGACAAAAAAAGCGCTTCTCAATGAAGCGCTTTTTCACATCTGGACTTAATTTAATACAAAATTAAGCATCAACTGCCGGGCTGTACTGTTCAACTAAAGGCTTTAATTCACCTTTTTGGAACATGTCGAGCATGATATCACTACCGCCGATCAACTCACCATTGATCCAAAGCTGTGGAAATGTCGGCCAGTTGGCGATTTGTGGTAACATCGCGCGAATGTCCTGGTTTTCTAGAATGTTTACATAAGCAAACGGACGACCAATTTGACTGAGTGCTTCTACTGCACGTGCAGAAAAACCACATTGTGGAAATTGCGGTGTGCCTTTCATGTAAAGAAGTACTGCGTGTTTTGCAATTTGGTCACGAATTAACGCTTCGGTATCGCGTGCTTGTTCAGTCATTGATAAATCCTCAACTCATCTGTCTCGCATTATACCCAAATCCAGGCAAAACAGTATGTCTAAAGCAATAATTCCAATTTTATTTACAATTACCCTTTAAATCTGAGCGGGTTTTTGCTTATATAAGTTTTTCTTTCCACCTAACAGTTAAGAGTTAGTCATGAATAATATTACCCTCGCACCGGTACAAACTGATCAACCGTCTCATTTGATGCCTGTTTTTGGCCGTCAACCGATCAGCTTTGTCCGAGGACGAGGTGCATATCTTTATACCGAAGATGGTACAGAGTATTTAGATGCATTAACCGGCATTGCCGTATGTGGTTTGGGACACGCGCATCCAGTTATTGCCGAAGCGATTGCTGAACAGGCAGCGACCCTGATTCATACCAGCAACCTGTTTGAAGTGCCTTGGCAAACCGCTGCCGCACAGAAACTGGCTGAAGTTGCAGGCATGGAAGAAGTATTCTTCTCAAACAGTGGTGCAGAATCCAATGAAGGTGCAATCAAAATTGCACGTAAATTCGGTCATATGCAAGGCATTGCTTCACCAAAAATTATTGTTGCTGACCAGTCTTTCCATGGTCGTACCATGGCCACCCTGTCTGCTACAGGCAATAAAAAAGTGCAAGAAGGTTTTGGCCCGCTGGTTGAAGGTTTTATTCGTGTACCTTTTGGTGATATCGAAGCAATTGAAGAAGCTGCAATCAATCATCCGGATATCGTAGCGATTTTGATTGAGCCTATTCAGGGTGAAGGCGGCGTGAATACCGCGCCTCAAGGTTTCAGCTATTTAGAAGAAATTCGCCAAATCTGCAACCAACACAACTGGCTGATGATGCTGGACGAAGTACAAACTGGTAATGGCCGTACCGGTAAATACTTTGCTTATCAGCACACCAATATTGTTCCGGATGTCCTGACAACAGCCAAAGGCCTAGGAAATGGCTTCCCGATTGGTGCAGTGATGACCCAAGGTCGTGGTGTTGGCGTACTAACTGCAGGAAATCACGGTTCAACTTATAGCGGTACAGCACTGGGTTCGCGTGTGGTTTATACCATTCTCGATATTATGCAAAAAGAAAATATCGTCGCGAATGCTGCTGAAAAAGGTGCTTATATCGTTGACCAACTGCGTAAAAAACTGGCAGATCAAAATGTCATCGTACGTGGTTTTGGTCTGATGATCGGGATTGAATTACCAAAAGAATGCGGTGATCTGGTTGCGATTGCACGCGATGAATACAAGATGATTATCAATGTCACTGCAGGCAATGTCGTTCGGTTGTTGCCTACCCTGAATATTACCCAGGAGCAGGCAGACCAGTTGATCGAACGTCTGGTAAAAATGATCAAAGCTTATTTGGCATAAAATCCTAGCCTAAAAATTAAAAAAGCCGCTCTAAAGCGGCTTTTTTATGATTCTGCATTCTATGATGCGTTTTGTAACATACGTCCGCCAGAGATCTGGCTAAAATATTGTTTCAAGGTATCAAGACAACGGAGAATTTTTGTAGGTTGTTGTTCACGTTTCGGAATAACTGCATACAGTGTAATCGGTGGCAGTCTCCATTCAGGCAGAACTTCAACTAAAGTACCGTTCAGCAAATCCTTTTTAGCATCAAGATATAAAACCTTGGCAATCCCATTGCCCTGCAAGCACATCGATTTCGCAACCAAACCGTTATTGGTACTGAAACGGGATTTCAGTTCAAATTCGGCTTTTTCTGCAGTATTTACATGTTGAAAATGGTAATACTGATGTTTTTTAAGCTGTGTCAAAGGTAAGACCTCATGATTTTTAAGGTCATCAGGTCTCGAAATAATAGTGCTTTGATTAATATAACTCGGTGTCGCCACCAGAATTTGCTCAATCTGTATCAATGGCACAACCTGAAGATTATGCTCATCATTTTTCTGTTCAAATCTTAGGGCGATATCAACCCGCCCATCCAACAAATCAACCTCATGATTGTTTGTTTCTAAATGTACTGCCAAGCCACGATGTGCAGCCATCCAATGAGAAAGTGCAGGAATCACATGATTCGCGCACAATTCTGGCAAAGAAACGATACGCAGCTCGCCCACGAGATCATCACGTAACTCATTGATCCGGACTTTACCGCGTTCAGCAGCAGATAACATTTCTTGACAGCTATGGAAAAAAGCTTGTCCCGCTTCGGTCAGACTTAATTTTCTCGTCGAACGATTTAGAAGTACGACTTCCATATCGTGTTCTAACGAGCGAATTTGTTGACTGACGGCGCTGGTCGTAATCCCTAATTCACGGGCAGCACCGCTAAACGAGTTTTTTTCCACAACGCAAGCAAAGACACCCATTGCTCGAAGTTGATCTAACATAAATTTCCCTCTAAACTTATGAGATGCTCCATCATTTGATAAAAGCAACTTATTGTATTATACGGCGAAATTTACACTTTGCATTATTTATTTAATTGTTTGGTAAAACTGCAGTAGGATTAATAGGTTTGCCGTCTAAACGCACCTGAAACTCCAGCATGGTGCGGGTTGTACCAGTCGACCCCATTTCTGCAATTTTTTGACCAGCCGTTACATTTTGGCCACTTTTCACGTTCAATTTACTGTTATGTGCATAAGCCGTGATATAGCCATTGATATGCTTTACCAACACCAGATTGCCATATTCTTTCAGACCATCAGCGGCATACACCACCTGCCCGTCTGCTGCTGCAAATACCGGATCGCCGACATTGCCACTATAGCGGGTGCCCTTGATATTAGAAGCTAAATTGTATTGCTGAAGAATCGCACCATTCGATGGTTTTACCCAACGTAAACCTGCAGCCGTAGATACTGGCGTAACCGGTGCAGATGTATTGACGCGTGGTGTGGTTTGTACTGTGGTTGCTGGTGTCACCGGTGCCGGTGTAGGCACTGCAATTGTTTGACGCTGGATTGGCGCTGCCTGAGTCATAGCCTGAGTACTGGTGCTACGGCGCGCAGTATTGCTTTTCAGGCGGATTGATTGTCCGACATAAATCCGGTAAGGCGCACTGATATCATTCATCTCGGCAACACTGATATAGTTCAGTCCATAACGTGCTGCAATCCCACTCAATGTATCTCCTGAACGCACCGTATAGAAATCAGGAGCTGTTGCATAACGCGTTGCATTATTCACCTGGGGTTTGGTGGCACAACCGGTAATTACTCCTGTAGAAATAACAACGGTCGATAAAACGAGGGTTTTAATCAGGGTTGCAGGCGAAGCTACGACACATTTCGGTAACACCAAGAACATTATCTTCCTCTCTAATGCTATACGGTTGCAAAATTCCGTTAAGATTAGCAAAGTTTTACGGCAATATACTTGCAATCGCGAGTTTTTCACAAAGTTATAACACTAAGGACGCATTTTCTGCCAATTGTGTTTGTAAATTCCGCAGACTCTCATAATTGGTAGCATCCATCTGAATCGGGGTAATACTGACATAGCCATTGGCGACCGCAGAGAAGTCCGAATCAATTTCGTTAAATCCTGGCTTAGGGTCTGCGACTGCTTCTCCCGAGAGTCCAATCCAGAATACCTCACGACCACGCGGGTCTACATGACTCGTCACCGGTTTAGACTGACGGCGGCGACTTTGATACGTCACTTTTTCACCCTGTAACTCAGCTACATCTGGAATATTGATATTAAAAATATGACGTTCAGGCAGAACAGGCAAACCACGAGCAATAAAATCATGCACCCATTCGGCGGCCAGCTGATAATTCTGAGGCTGTTGATAGCTGCGTACATTCGGTCCACTGAGTGATACGGCAATTGCAGGATGTTTACTTAAACGACCTTCAAAGGCTGCACCGACCGTACCGGAATACAGCACATCATCACCCAGATTCGCGCCGCTATTAATCCCGCTAACGACCAGGTCAAATTCAAAGTCAAACAGCCCGTTCATGGCCAAGTAGACACAATCTGCCGGCGTCCCATTAACCGCCCAGACATCAGGAGAAATCTGGATTGGGCGTAAAGGGCGGTCCAAAGTTAAGGCACTAGAAAAGCCACTGCGTTCACTTTCCGGTGCCACAATCACCACTCACCCCAAAGGCTTTAGCACTTGCGCCAAAGCCTGAATACCGGGTGCAAACACCCCATCATCATTTGAAACTAAAATATTCACTAAAAAATCTCGTTACGCTAAAAAATGACTGACTAGGACATTTCATTGTATTAGTGCAGGAATTATATATATTTATTGCTCGACATCCATCTTTATAATATGTGGCTCAAGATGATTAAAAAATTCTCTTTATTTAGCGCTCTCACTTTAAGCTTGGCAGCATTTATTTCCCCTTCAGTCATGGCAAACGATCTGACTGTTGAAGAAAACAATACCATTGTAAAAGAAGATATTGCATCAGCACAGGTTATGGCTGAAGTTTGCCCGGCAATCATTGGTCAAAATCCAAAATTTAACAGCACCGTTGAACAATTGATCCAGTCTTATCTTGCAGACTACTCAGATAAAGGCATGAGCTATCAAAAGCTACAGGCAGACAGTGAATATAAATCTTTACTTGAAGAAGCACGTCAGGGTGCAAAGCAAACCAGCTCAGACGAGCAGAAAACTGTCTGTGAAGAAATGCTGAACTACCAAGGCTAAGCCAGCTAAATTTTCAAATAAGACGGTGTAAACATCGTCTTATTTTCTCTTACAGATTTATTCATAATTCTACAGCTTCGCTACATTTCCCCACTTTTCAATCGCAAAAATAAGTTTAAGCTAAGCAAATTATTGTTCTAAATCTTCTTTTTGAGTTTTCAATGAAAAATCCAATATTCCAAGCTTTAACATTCTGCGCAATTTCTGCCGCCACTCTTTTGGGAACTTCTGCATTTGCAGCCGATGAAAACATTAATGTTACCCCAACTCAGCAAGTGACCAAACAGGAACTGGCAGCCATTTATGTTCTTTCAGAAATCTGTCCAAGCATGGTCAAAGACAAGTCACAGTTTAATCAGGGTTATACCAAGCTGGTGACTGAGTATATGCCGGGCCAGCGTAATCCGGTTGAAAGCTTAAACCAGATGGCTAAACAGAACGATTTCCGCAATATTCTGGCCGAAGCACAATCGGATGCCAAGAAAGCCGGCAAGAAAAAAAATCAGGTGATTTGTAATGAATTAACCACATATCAAAATTAAGCGAGATTTGAGCCGATTACTTACAATACTTTTGAAATAAGACCGGGTTTCCCATAGAAGTCAGCCTAGCTTTGTCCTAAAATGCTAGGCTCTTCGTGCTTACATCAAGATATAGGAACCCACTAGAAATGACCCAAAAAACTGCCCTTGCTGCATTATTATTAGTTCCTAGTTTTAGCTTTGCAGCAACTGTCCTATCTGCACCACCAGAATTGAATAATAAATCCTACGTGCTAATGGACTACGAGACAGGGCAACTTCTCGCTTCAAAAAATGAAAATGAAAAATTAGCCCCTGCTTCAATGACCAAGATGATGACCAGTTACATCATCGAACAAAAACTATTGAGCGGTGAACTCACTGAAGATGAACAAGTGCGCATGAATGAGTCAGCATGGTGTCGCGGCAGTAGCGCGGAATCATGTATGTATGTACCTTTAAATGGTACGGCAACTGCACTTGAAATGCTTCGCGGGATTATTATTCAATCAGGGAATGATGCGTCGAAAGCCATGGCTGAACATATTGCAGGGAACGAGGGTACCTTTGCACATATGATGAACCAGGAAGCTAAACGTATTGGCATGACCAATACCAGCTTTGTGAACTCAACCGGTATGCCGGCTGAAGGTCATTATTCAACTGCCAAAGATATGGCAACGCTGGCACAACACATCATTAAAGACAGTTCTAAATATTATCCGATTTATGCGGAAAAAGAATTTACCTTTAATGGCATCAAGCAAGGTAACCGTAATGCCCTGCTATATACTGACCCGAGTGTAGATGGTTTAAAAACTGGCCACACTGATGAAGCTGGTTATTGTCTGACCACCTCATCAAAACGCGGTCCTACGCGTCTGATTTCAGTGATTTTTGGTGCACCAACCATGCAGGAACGTGCGACACAAACACGTGAATTGCTGGCTTGGGGTTATGCAAACTTCGAAACCAAAAATGTTCAACCTGCCAAACAGGTACTTGCCAAAGCCAAAGTCTGGTTTGGTAAGGAAGATGAAGTTCAGATCGGTCTTGCTGAAAACTTTAACGTGACCATGCCAAAAGGTCAGGCTAATGCGATTAAAACCCAGCTGGTGGTTCAACCTAAACTGACTGCACCTTTACAGCCTGGTCAGGTCGTAGGTAAATACGTAGCGACTCTGGATGGTAAAGTAATTTCAGAAAAACCATTGGTGGCTTTAAACGCGGTTGAAGAAGCTGGTTTCTTCGCACGTATGCTCGACCACATTAAACAGTTCTTCTCAAACTTGTTCTAAGTTTAAATAAACTGTTTTAGTCCCGGACTAAGACCAAAGCACTCATTCAGATGGGTGCTTTTTATTTTATACTATGCACATGATCCTTAAACTTTTAATGAGCAGATCACCATGAGCCAAAACATTCGTTCTTATTTAGACACGACTCCAGAAATTGATAAATCGTGTTATATCGATCCGATGGGAATCGTGGTCGGCGATGTGGTCTTGGCTGAAAATGTTTCTGTCTGGCCTTTTGCCGTGATTCGTGGTGATGTTAATTCAATCCGGATTGGTAAAAATTCGAATGTTCAGGATCATGCCATGTTGCATGTCAGTCATAAAAAAGCCGATAAACCGAATGGTTCGCCTTTGATCATTGGTGAAGATGTCACGATTGGCCATCATGTGACATTGCATGGTTGTACGATTGGTAATCGTGTACTAATTGGGATTAACAGCATTATTCTGGATGATGTCATTATTCCGAATGATGTGATGATTGGTGCAGGTACGCTAGTTCCACCGGGTAAAGTTTTGGAAAGTGGCTGGCTCTATGTTGGTAGCCCGGCAAAAAAAGCACGTCCGCTCACTGAAAAAGAAATGGCATTCTTGCCTTATTCTGCGCAGAATTATGTGAAAGTCTCTCGAAATTATCTTGGGTAAAGCAAAATAGACAAATCTCTATATTTTAATCCTTTTGGTTTAATTCTTACTTTAAAACAAGCATAACTCGGAGGATTAAAATGTTTATTGCTGTTTACCGTTTCAAAATTAAACCAGCGAAAAAGCAAGCTTTTATTCAGGCATGAAAAAAGCGCACTGAAGGCATTTATCTGGTTTTAGGTTCTCTCGGTTCTCGCCTGCATAAAGAAGAAAAAACCGGTGATTATATTGGTTATGCCCAATGGACAAGCAGAACACATTGGGAAAATTCCGACTTTAGCTGTCTCAATTCAGAGGAATATTTAAAGCATAAAAAACTCGGTGAAGTGATGCGTGAGACCGTCATTTCAAGCGATACTATTTTGGAATTAGAGGTCGAAGCAGATTATTTACAATCGAGAGCGTTTCTTTTTGAATAATTTTTAAAGATTGGCATATTTCAATTCTACTTATCAGACATGAACATGATAAAAAATATTTCTAAAGTGTTTGCTGCTTATATTATTTACTATGACGGATTTAAAAAAAATTAAATGGATCAATGCGTAATATGTTGAGGCTATTTGTTCCTGCATTTATGTCTGTGATGACAATTAACTTATATAAACATTTAAAAGAATTAGGGCGTGTCCTCATTTGGCTTTACACCAAATAAATATGCAAGCAATGTAAATCATAGACTGGTAATTTCGTGCAAGCTTATCAAATCGGGTTGCAATCGCTCGGAAA